>JBOHSO010000066.1:0-2759 GCA_050921685.1 Gemmatimonadales bacterium | reverse complement strand
TCTTAACGGTCCGCCCGCACCGAGTCTGGTGGACCCTGCGACGGTAGGGACCCTGACGCCCGTCGATGTCTACCGCAGGATCACCATCGGCGTCGCGGGAACGGCGATGCCGGAATTCGAGGCATCGCTCACCGAAGACGACCGCTGGGCGGTAACGGCGTACGTAGCGAGCCTGTCGGCGGGTGGCTCCTCCGCCGCCGTCCGAGCGGCGCTGCGAGAGGCGGCGGTGTTCCTCGCCGTGCGACGGCAGCTCGACTCGGCCGTCGCGCTGGGGTCCGAGAGAATCGCCTTCGACGCCTATCTCGCCTTCGAGCAGGTCGAGACCACGGTGCGGGCCAGGGACGCCGCGCTCGCGAGCCGGCTCGAGGCCGGGTTTTTCGCGCTGCGCCAGCGCGCCGCCGGCGGCGCCAACGCGGGCGGGCTGCGCGCCATCCACCAGGAGCTGTTGAGCGACCTGGAGCACGCCGAGCGGGTAGTGACGGAGCGGGCGTTCGGGACCGCGCTGCTCGTGCCGTCATTGCTCCTGCTGGTACGCGAGGGATTCGAGGCCATTGTTATCATTGCTGCGCTGATGACGTTCCTCGCCAAATCCGGCGCGCCGGAGCGCCGGCGCGAGGTGGTCATCGGCGTCGGGGCCGCGGTCGGGGCCAGCGTGGTGACGGCCGTCCTGTTCGAGCTGCTGCTCGAGAACACGCCGGGCCCGCGCGCCGCACTGGAGGGGATCACGATGCTGGTCGCCACGGCGGTGCTGTTCTCTGTGAGCTACTGGCTGCTCTCCAAGATAGAAGCCGACAAATGGAGCGCCTTTCTCAAGACCAGGCTGCAGGTGGCGCTGGCCTCGGGCTCGGGTGCGGCGCTCGCCTCGGTGGCGTTTCTCGCGGTATACCGGGAAGGGGTGGAGACGATCCTGTTCTACCGGGCCCTCCTCCTCTCGGGCGGTGACGGCGCGGTCGGCTCGGTCGCGGCCGGCGCCGCGATTGGGGCCGTGGTGCTCGTCTTGCTCTATGTCGCGATGACCAGGTTGGGTCTCCGCATCCGGATGAAGCCGTTCTTCGCGGTCACCGGGCTGCTGCTCTATGCCATGGCATTCGTGTTCGCGGGCAAAGGCATCGCGGAGCTGCAGGAGGGACGCATCGTCGCCACGACCGTGCTGCCGTCGGTGCAATGGCTGCGCGTTCCGGCGCTCGGGATCTATCCGACCATGCAATCGCTGGGGCTGCAAGCCATCCTGGTCGTCCTCGCCCTCGTCGCCGCGATGGCGGCGCTCCGACGGAAAGACTCGAACACGCCGGTGGCGGGCGCCCAGGCCCGAAGCTAGGCCCCGGGCTTTTTCACCAGCGCTGCCGGCTGGCCGCCGACCGTTGACGGGTCTCGCAGTCGCCAGACCAGCCACACCCCGACGGCGATCAACACCGCGCTCATGACCTGCGCGATCGTGAAGCCTTGCAACAGCCGGTCGTCTTTGGCCCGCAGGAACTCGATGGCGAACCGTTCGACGCCGGCGATCATCAGGTAGCAACCGAACAGCCACCCGGTGGCGTGTGGATCGTCCCGATGCCGCCACAGCCAGGCCGTCGCGAGCAACATCAGCACCGTCTCGTACACTTGCGTGGGATGCACGGCCACGACCTGCGCGGGATCCGTTCCCGGCGGAAACGCGGTGTGGAGCTGCATCAGGTTGGCGACCGTCGTCGGCGGCAGGCCGGCGGGGAACTTCACCCCCCAGGGGAGGGTGGTCGGCAGGCCGTAGTCGTCGCCGACCAGGAAGCAGCCCACCCGGCCGATCGCATAGCCGAGCGCCAGCGCCGGGGCCACGAGCTCCGCCGTGAAGGCGACGGGGACGCGGCGGCGCCAACTGTTGAACACGACTCCCAGTGCGCCCCCCACCAGCCCGCCGTACCACACGAATCCGCCGCGGCTGATCGGCGACTCCCCCGTGAGCGCCACGTACCACAGTTTCGCCCCCACCAGACCCCCGAGCACCGCGCCGATCACGATGTCGGCGGCGTACTCGGCGTCCAGTCTGCGGCGTCGCAGCTCGAGCTGGATGGCCCAGTTCGCGAACACGAACGCGAGCACCATCATGATGCCGAAGCCGGTGACCGCCAGCGGGCCGATCCGGAGGACGAACGGGTACACCGTCATGGAGTGCGTGGTGCCGGGTGCGTCGTATTCGACGACTCCAGGCCGGGCAGCGGCAAATCGGCCCGTGCGTCGAGGCGCCGATCACTGCGCTCGCCCTGTTGAAGCCGCCACCAGCCCGCCCGCGCGATCATGGCCGCATTGTCGGCGTTGAGCCGCGGGGAGGCAACCGCCACGCGTGCCCGGCCGGCGAGTCGCTCCGCGGCGAGGGCGGCGAGCGCGCGGCTGCAGGCAACGCCGCCGCCCAGCACGGCGGTGGAATACCCGGTGGCCAGCACGCCGCGTGCGAGCTTGGTGACGAGTACGTCGAGCACGGCGTCCTGAAAGCCGCGGGCGAGGTCGGCGCGGTCGCGCGCCAGGTCGGGGCTGGCGCGCACCGCGTGCCGCACCGCCGTCTTGAGTCCCGAGAACGAGAATTCGAAGCCGTCCTCGCGCATCGGCCTCGGGAAGGAAAAGCGCCCCGGGTCGCCCGACCGCGCGAGCTGCTCGATCGCCGGCCCGCCCGGATAGCCCAGGCCGAGCAGCGTGGCGACCTTGTCGAACGCCTCGCCGGCGGCATCGTCGCGCGTCGCGCCGAGCAGCCGGTAGCGACCCCAGGCGGGGACGTCGAGCAGCAA
>JBOHSO010000065.1:0-6102 GCA_050921685.1 Gemmatimonadales bacterium | reverse complement strand
TCCCGGGCGTGGGCTGCGTGACGGTGTCGCTGCGGAGATCGATCGGCCGGGGCGTCACCCGAGCTTGACCCGCTGCACGCGGCGCATCCGCGCGAGGTCGTAGGCCTCGGCGATCTCGCCGCCGATGAGGAACACGCAGTTCGTGTAGTAGATCCAGAGGATCAGCAGCACAAACGCGCCCGCGTTTTCGTTCGTGGCGAGGCGGTCGAGCGTGACGACATTCGCCACGTACAGCGCGTACAGCCGTTTGGCCAGCTCGAACGCGAGCGCACAGCACAGCGCGGCCACGAGGGCAGTGCGCCAGGCGATGCGGCGGCTGGGAAGGATCTTGAACACCAGCAGGAACAGGACCGTGCTGGTTCCGAACGCGATGATCTGGAGGCTCACGCGGTACAGCCACTGGACCACGAACCCGTCGCCCAGCCGCGCGAGGGTGCGTGCCTCGATCGCGGGGAGCAGCGCCGAGAGCAGCAGCAGGGCGCCGGTCAGCAGCACCATGCCGAGATCGATCAGTTTGGCGAGCGGCCAGGGCCGGCGCTCCTCGGTGTCGAACACCTCGTTCAACGCGGCCCGCAGGCCCCCGAACAGCCGGGTGGAGAAGTAGAGAAACAGCGGCACGGCGAACAGCGTCAGCTGCTCCCGGCTGGCGACCACCTGCTGGAGCACCGTCTCGAACCCCTGCAACGCGCGGCGACCCTGTGCCGCCGGCAGGAATTGCCCCAGCAGCGTGGGCAGGTCCATCTGCTGGGTGGTGATCTGGTACTGCACCAACGTGCCGATGGCGGCGAGCAGCAGCACGAGAAACGGAATGGCGGTGAGGATCACGTCGAACGACAGGGCGCTGGCGAGGAACGGGATATTGTCCTCGTAGGCGGCTTCGAGCGTGCGCTTCACCACACCCCATGCCGACTGATGCCAGCCCTCCACCCGGCGTGCCATGATCGGATCGCGAATCTAACGAGGCTCGCTCACGTCCACGACCAGCCCGTCGTAGGCGGGCTCGACACCCGGCGGGAGCGACGCCGCGAGCTCCGCGTGCGGCGTCTCGTGCGTGTGATGGGTGAGCAGCGTGCGCCGCGCCCCGATCGCCTGCGCGGTGGCCACCGCCTCCGGGACCGAGAGATGCAGCGGGTGCGGCCGGGGCAACAGCGCGTTGAGCACCAGCAGCTCGAGGCCGGCGAGGAGCGCGCGCGCGGCGTCGGGCACCGCCTTCACGTCGGTGAGGTACGCGAGCGGCCCGATGCGATACCCGTACACGATGGTATCGCCGTGCGGCAGCGCGAGCGGCAGCACCGGCAGCTGCGCGATGACGACCGGCTGGTCGGGGGCGAGGGGCACGGCCTGGAGCTGCGGCTTGCTGGTGCCCGGCCGCGGCGGCGCCGCGCGGTCGAACGCGTAGCCGAACCGCTTCGCCAGCTCGGCCAGGGCATCGGGCGGGCCGTACACCGGCAGCCCGTCGTGCTGTCGCACCGAGACGGCCCGCAGGTCGTCGATGCCGTGCGCGTGGTCGGCGTGGGCGTGGGTGAACAGCACCGCGTCCACGCTGTGGATGCCCGCGGCCACGAGCTGCAGCCGCAGCTCCGGCGGGGTGTCGATCAACAGCCGGCGGCCGCCCGCCTCCACCAGCGCCGCCGTCCGGGTGCGTCGGTCGCGCGGATCGGCCGAGGTGCAGGTGCGGCAGCCGCACCCGACCTGCGGGACGCCGAACGACGTGCCGGTGCCCAGCAGCACCAGTCGCACGTCAGACTTCTTCGACCTTGATGAGGTTGGTGCTGCCCGAAACTTCCCACGGAACGCCGGCGGTCACCACGATCCGGTCGCCCGGCTTGGCGTAGCCGCGCTTCAGGATCAGGTCGCGCACCATCTCCAGCATCGCGTCGTAACCGGGCACCCGGTCCACCAGCACCGGCGTCACGCCCCACACCAGCGCGAGCTGGCGGTAGGTGACCGGCACGGTGGTGACCGCGAGGATCGGCACCGGCGGCCGGAACGCCGCCACCTTGCGGGCGGTGAAGCCGCCCTGCGTGAGCGTCACGATGAGCGGGGTGGCGAGCATGCGGGCCACGGCCGAGGTGCCCAGCGCGATGGCGTCCTCGACCGATACGCTGCCCTTGAAGTCCACCCGCCGCTCCTCGCGCAGCGGCCCGTGCCGCTCCATCTCGCGCACGATCCGGTCCATCGCCTGCACCGCTTCCCCGGGATACTCCCCCGTCGCGGTCTCGGCGGAGAGCATCACCGCGTCGGTGCCGTCAAGGATTGCATTCGCCACGTCGGACGCCTCGGCGCGCGTCGGGCGCGGCGCGTGGACCATCGATTCCAGCATCTGCGTGGCCGTGATCACCGGCTTGCCCTGCCGGTTCGCCGCCCGGATGAGCCGCTTCTGGACCAAGGGGACCGTCTCGAACGGCAGCTCCACCCCCAAATCGCCGCGCGCCACCATCACCGCATCGGCCGCGGCGATGATCCGGTCCAGGTCGTCGAGCGCGGCGGCTTTCTCGATCTTCGCCACCAGCTTCAGCGTGGGCGGCACCAGTGCCCGCAGCGCCTGCAGGTCTTCGGCGCGGCGCACGAACGAGAGCGCCAGGTAGTCCGCGCCCTGGTCCACGGCGTCCGCCACGTCTTCGCGGTCCTTGTCGGTGAGCGCGGGGGCGCTGACCGCCAGCCCGGGGAGGTTCATCCCCTTGTGGGCGGTGAGCTCGCCCCCGTCGATCACCCGCGCCTGCACCCGCGGCGGGTCCACCTGCGTCACCTCGAGCGACAGCAGCCCGTCGTTGAGCAGGATCGTGGCGCCCACGCGCGCGTCCCGCGCCAGGTCGTCGTAGGTGGTGGGCAGCTCGTCCCCGCGCGCGACGTGCTCCGGCGCGAGCACGACCAGGGCCCCTGGGTCGAGGCGTCGCGGTGCCGGGAGGTCGCCGACCCGGATCCGGGGACCCTGGAGGTCCACCAGGATCGCCATCGGCTGGTCGCGCTCCCCGGCGAGCAGCCGCGCCTGCTCGATCCACTGGGCACGCAGCTCCCGGGTGCCGTGCGAGGCGTTGATGCGCAGCACGTCGGCCCCGCCCTCCAGCAGGGCCCCCATCGCGGCGGCGCTCCCGGTGGCGGGCCCCAGCGTGGCGACGATCTTGGTGCGTCGAATCACACCTCACCCCTTTCCTTCTCCCCTTGGGAGAGGGGGACAAAATGGAAGCTACGAATAAGAGAGTTTTCCACAGACTTTCAAGGCCGTGCTGGTGTGGAAAACTCGTTTGTGAGACTGTGCAGTCGTAGTGAGGCGGAGCGCGCCTCGTGCTCCAGCGTCCTACAGCTCACGACGTGTGGAAAGGCTGGGTACAACTCCGGCCTTGAAGCGGATTCTCAGCGCACCATTTCGATCCGGGGACCCTCGGTGCGCCGCTTGTAGTCCTGCAACAGCTGGGTGGCGCGCTGGATCGCGGAGGCCGGAATGCCTTCGATAGTGCGGGCGGCAAGGCGCCGCTCGAGCTGGCCCACGCGCAACAGCGCCTCGAGGCCGCGGCGCGTGAGAGTGACCCGGATGCCGCGGTCGTCTTCCCCGTCGGGCGTGGTCTCGACCAGTCCCTTGCGCTCGAGGCGCTGGATGAACGTGGTGGCGGCGGGACGGGACACGCCGAGCCGGCCGGCGACATCGCGCGGGCGGGCACCATCGGGGCCCGCCTCGTCCACGGCCGCCAACGCGATGTGCGCGCGGTGCGACAGGCCATAGCTTTTGAACGCCCGATCTGCGGCGCGCTGCAAGGCGGCGTGCGCGGCGGTCAGCGCGTCGGCCAGCTGCAGGGCGAGCTCGGAACGATCGCTCACGCCCGCTCGCGGATTTTGATTAACATGTTCACAGTTAATATACTAACATGTTCCGCGGGAGCCGCAAGGGGGCCGAGTCGCGGCTCGGAGCCGCGGAAACAGTGAGTCGGCGGGGGGCTACTGCCGGTGCCCTAGCAGGTCACCGACCAATCCACCGCCGCCTCGTTACGGCAGCGGGTGCAGCGCAGCCCGTTGGGCTTGCCGGAGAACTCCTGGCGCTCGTTGCAGGCCGGGCAGACGGCGTAGGTTTGGGTCACGGGCTCGTTGGAGCCGCCGAGAGTGGGCCGCATCACCCCGGTGCGCACCACGATGCTCCAGTGATCGGGAGGCGACAGCCGCACTTGGAGGTCGGCCCGCGAGACGCGGACGTGCTTCTGGTGAACGTCCAACACCACCTGGTCCCCCGTCTCCTCGACGATGGGGTACCACGCGCCGCGGCGCAGGATATCCGCCACCGAGTCGAGGCAGCGGGCCCACCCTTTGGATGCCACAGTTCCAGCAAGATACCCGGTTCGGCTAGATTTGCGACCATGCGCCCTCTCGGCCCCATCGTTCGGCTGCAGATCCAACGCGCGTCCTTGAAGACCGGTGATCGTCCCAACCGCGCCTATGACCCGGCGCCGTTGTGCGCCGTGCCGCGCCTCGCCGTCGGCCCCGACGGCGCGCTCGGGGCCGGCCCCGACCAGGCGTGGCTGGTGGACGTGCACCACCGCGCCCACCCCGCGACCAAGAACGCCGATGGCCTGCACGGCGTGTCGGTGGGCTGTACGGCGCACTACCGGGCGATGCGGGAGCGGTTCGGCGCGCGGCTCACGCTCGGCTGCGCCGGCGAGAACCTGATCGCCGATGCGGGGCCGTGGCGCCCCGCCGACGTGGCCGGCGGGCTGGCCATCGTGGCGCCCGACGGCCGCGAGCGGGTGCGACTCCGCGTGCTCGAGGTGGCGCACCCGTGCCGCACGTTCACCGGCTGGGCGCTGGGCGGCGTGGTCGAGAGCGGCGTGTTGAAGGAGCACCTGCAGTTTCTGGACGACGGGATGCGGGGCTTCTATTGCCACGCGGAGGGAACGGGGATCGTCGAGGTGGGGGACCTGCTGGTGGCAATCTGATTGCCGATTGCGGATGGTGGATTGCGGAATGTCAATGTGAGTTTCGAACCGCTACTCGACCTCCCCTGTCAATTCCGCATTCCGCATTCCGCACTCCGCATTTAGCTTAGCTCGTCCCACGCCAACGCCGCCGTGCTTTGACAGCGCTCGCAGGTGAGCCGCTTGGCGTCCGTGCCGAACGCCTGGCGGTGGCGGCATGCCGGGCACACGGCGTAGGTGAGGGGGAAGATCCGGCCGATGCGCTCGATGAGGCGCGGCTCGCAGCGCACGATGGTCCACCGCTCGGGCGGCTGGTAGCGGATCTCGAGCAGCCGCCGATCCACCGGCACGTTGTGCCGGTTCACGTCCAGCACCACGATATTGCTCGACGAGATGCGCACCACCGGGTACCACGCGCCGCGGCGCAGGGTGTGGGCCCCGGCAGGGCCGACCCGCGCCCAGCCCTTTGGCTGCAACCTGGTGGGGGTGACCGCACGCGCTTCCATCGGGATGGCCATCTCCCCGTATTTAAGGGGTTGGCCGGGACGGCGGTGTGACTGCTGTCACAAACGGGGTGGTCGACCCCTGGTCAGCCGCACTCGCTGAAGCCGCAGACGTGACATTTGACACACCCCTCGATGTACGCAAGCTGCGAGCCACAATCGGGGCAGGTGCCGATGAAGTCCTGTGTCGCGTCGCCGCCATGTAGCGCCGCTTCACCGCTCGGGCCCGGGACCACCGTGCGGACTTCGCCGGCGGGCACCGCGAGGGCGCCGGCGGTGGGCAGCAGGTCCTGCTGCACGCCCTGCTTCTCCTGCATCCATTTCTCGATCGCGATGCCGATGGCGTCGGGGACCGACAGCACCTTGTTCGGGCCGAGCCCGACGACGCGATCGGAGGAGATGCCGCGCAGCTGGCGGTGGATCTCCTTGAGCGGGATGCCGGAGCGCAACGCGAGCGAGATGAGCCGGCCGATCGATTCGACGTCGGCCATGAGCGCCCCGCCCGCCTTGCCGAGCGAGATGAAGACCTCGAACGGCTGGCCCTTGTCGTCCTCGGTGATGTTCACGTTCATGGTGCCGAGCGGCGTCTCGACGCGGCGCGTGGCGCCGCGCAGCAGCTCGGGACGCGAGCGCTTGGCGCGGCGCTGCAGGTTCTCGCTCTCGACCTCGTGCAGCTGCTCGCGGGTGCGCGCCAGCTC
>JBOHSO010000064.1:0-4532 GCA_050921685.1 Gemmatimonadales bacterium | reverse complement strand
CCGCTCGAGCTCCCGGGTCGCCAGGGACGCTGGGAGGTGCGGCGCGGCACGTTCCGCCAGGGTGGCCTCCCCCTGCAGCTGCTCGTGCTCGCCGACGTCGGTCGCGTCCTGAGCGAGGAAGAGCGGCAGGCGTGGCTGCGGCTGATCCGCGTATTGAGCCACGAGCTCAACAACTCCCTCGCCCCCATCAAGTCGATCGCCGACAGCCTGCGCGCGCTCGCGGGCCAGGAGCCGCTGCCGCCCGATTGGCGCGACGATCTGCGCAAGGGCCTGGGCGTGATCGCGAGCCGCTCGGAGTCGCTCAGTCGACTGATGGGCGCCTACGCTCGGCTGGCGCGCCTGCCGCAGCCGCGACTCGAGCCGGTCTCGGTGGGGGAGTGGATGCGCCGCGTGGCGGCGCTCGAGACGCGCCGGACGGTGGCGGTGTGCGCTGGGCCGGATCTCGCGATCCAAGCCGACGGTGGCCAGCTGGACCAGCTCCTCATCAATCTGGTCCGCAACGCCGTCGATGCGACGCTCGAAACAGGAGGAGAGGTCGAGGTGGGATGGTCCCTCCACAACGGCCGCCTGGAAGTGTGGGTGCGCGACGGCGGGCCGGGCCTCGCCGATACGGCCAACCTCTTCGTGCCGTTCTACACCACCAAGGCGGACGGCTCGGGCATCGGGCTCGCGCTGTCGCGGCAGATCGCGGAGGCGCATGGCGGCGCGCTGACCCTCGGCAACCGGGCGACCGGGAAGGGGTGCGAGGCCCGGCTGTCGCTGCCGCTCGTGCACAACGATGTGTGAAGCTGAGGCCCTACCCATGCTCGCCGCCTGCACCGTCACGGAGCCGAACGGCTCCGGCAACCCCGGCCCG
This sequence comes from Gemmatimonadales bacterium, assembly GCA_050921685.1. Lineage (GTDB taxonomy): Bacteria > Gemmatimonadota > Gemmatimonadetes > Gemmatimonadales > GWC2-71-9 > DASTHG01. The sequence goes on along the minus strand of JBOHSO010000064.1, from coordinate 3,676 downwards.
GGCCCCGGGGCTCGGACCCAACGCGAGTCTCGCAGGTCGCCGCCCGTTCCCCGACCTACGGCATGATGGTGGCCGACAACGGCGGCACTGGTTCATCTCCGGGGCGCCCGATTCACGCTGGAGCGACGACGAGCTGAACACCCTCAAGCAGGTGCTCGGAAGCAATTTCGAGGTGGTGGAGATGGGGACGGTGGTGACGGAATAGCGCGGTCGCCGACTGCCGATCGCGCAGTTTGTCTTTCCTAGCGGTCCTCCAGCCGGTCCAGCGCGAACCGCAGCCGGAGCATCGCTCCCTCGAGGCTGCGTCGTTCCTGCTCGTTGGCCGCTCCCGATTCGATGACCCGCGTCAACAGTCGCAGCGCCCCGTGGATCTGATCGCTGGCCGAGAGGATCGACAGGCGCCGCTCGATCCCCGAGCGCCGGTCTCCAGGCTGGCGACGCTCTTCGACGCCCCCATCCAAACTCATCCTCCGATCGAGCGCGTTGCGGCGCTCGGAGGTCAGGCGGCGCTCATCGGGTAGAGTCATGCTCCAATCTGACGCCAAACCTGGCGGTCGGCCAATCGACGCGGTGCTCCTCGTTCGGTTCAAGTCCAAGGCGCTTTGGGAGTTGCGTATTCGACACTCCTCCGCCCAGGTTACCGTAGGGTCAGGCAACCGCTGGCCTGTTGTGGCTTTCAAAACCAGTATCCTTCGATCGGGGAATCCATGCCCGTGCGTGTCATCCTGCAACGAGCTGGCTTGCTGACGCTGGTAGGCGCCGCCTGGCAGGTGCCGGTGGCGCGAGCCCAGTCCGATGTGCTCGTGGAAATCCGCAACCTGACGCCGCGGGAGCATCGCACCGCGGCATTCGTCCTGCCCTCGGCCCAGGCGGTCCGGGTCGATGCGGTAGGGGCCGAGCCTCGTCGCGAGCGCAAGTTCGAGGACAGGTGGTGGTGGGGAGGTCAGGAGGAAGAGCGTGACACCTGGCCCGCGGCCGCCTGGATCCGGAATGCGACCACGCGCGAAGTCGTGTGGGACCTGCGTGCGGCCCGAACGGATCGCTCCCGCAACGGCCTCCGGCGCTTCTCGGGCACGGTCCAGCTCCCGGCCGGGGTGTACGTGGCCCACTACGGCTCGTTCCCGGCGACCTCCGTTTCCTATCATGGCGACTTCGATCTCGGTTCGCTGCGGCGCGGGTCGCAATCGCGGCGCGACGCCCGCTACGGCGGCCCGTATGTGGACGACGGGTCGTATCGGGAGTTCGCACTCGCCATCCGCGGCGCCGGCCGGCCGGCCGGTGCGCGTGATCTCGACAGCGCGGGGCGCGCCTTCACCGCGTCGACGGTCATCGCCCTGCGGCCCGACGGCCCCGCAGCCTCTTTGCGGACGGCGTTCGCGATCGCCCGTCCCACCGACATCGAGGTCACTGCGATCGGCGAGATGCGGCGCAACGGGGTGTTCGACTACGGTTGGATCCAGACCGCCGACACGCGCCGGCGGGTATGGGGAATGACGTACTCGCGCTCGGTGGAGGCCGGGGGCGCGCACAAGAACCGGATGGCGCGCGAAATCGTTCACCTGGCGGCCGGCCGCTACATCGCTTACTTCGTGACCGACGACTCGCATGACCCTGATGAATGGAACGCGGTGCCGGCCTTCGATCCGGACCTGTGGGGATTGACGCTGCGGGTCGCCGATCCCGCCGCGCGGGCCGCCGTGCGGCCGTTCGAGTGGGAGCCGGTGCCGGCGGGACAGACGATCGTCTCGCTCACCGACATCGGTGACGACAAGCTGCGCTCGGCGGGGTTCACGCTGCGCCGGTCGATGGACGTGCGCATCTACGCGCTGGGCGAGGGGTCCAACCCGGGCGGCGAAATGGACGACTACGCGTGGATTCTGGATGCCACGTCGCGTCGTCGCGTGTGGGCGATGCGCTACGAGGATACCGAGCACGCGGGTGGTGCGGAAAAGAACCGCCTGTTTGACGGCACCATCCGGCTCGAAGCCGGCCGCTACGTGGTGTACTACAAAAGCGACGGATCGCACGGCTCGGGCAAGTGGAACGACGCGCCGCCCGCCGAGAGCCGCTACTGGGGGGTGAGCATTTTCCCCGCGAGTGGACAACTGGACCGGAGTGCCGTCGGGCCGCGGGAGGATGTAACGAGCGACGCCGTTGCGGAGCTCGTACGGATTCGCAGCGGCCGGAGATTGCACACCCCGTTCACCCTCGACAGCGCCACCCTGGTGCGGGTAGTCGCGATCGGCGAGGGGTCGGACGGCGAGATGTTCGACTACGGCTGGATCGAGAACGCCGAGACCGGCACCGCGGCGTGGGAGATGACGTACCGCGCCACGACGCACGCCGGTGGGGCCCGCAAGAACCGCCTGTTCGATGGAACGATCCGGCTGCCGGCCGGCCGGTACGAGCTGCGCTACGAGACCGACGGGTCGCACGCCTACGGCGATTGGAACGACGACCCGCCCGACGACCCCGCCGGGTGGGGGATCGCGGTGCTGCGCGCGCCCTGAGTCTCGCGCAACCTGGGTTGCGAGCGGGAGTCCCGCATCGTCGCTTTTCGTCGACGGTGGCGGGACTCCTGCTTTTCGCTCTCCGGTGGTTCGCCGTATCTTCGGAACACAACCGGGTACCGAGGAGGGAACATGGAGCACGACGACGGGCAGGTCGGAGAGCTGCTCACGCGGAGAGAGGCGCTGGCGCTGATCGGTGTCTCGGGCATGGCGATCCTGACCGGGTGCTCCTCCGCCGAAGGCGGAAGCGCGAGTGCGCTCAGGGCGATGCCGGCGTGCGTCGTGCGGCCGCAGCAAACCGAAGGGCCGTACTTCGTCGACCAGATGCTCAATCGAACCGACATTCGCTCCGATCCGGTGAGCGGGCTGGTCCAGCCGGGCGTGCCGCTGCAGCTCGGCATCAACGTCTCGCGCGTATCGGGCGGCGCCTGCGCCCCACTCGCCGGCGCGCAGGTGGACCTGTGGCAGTGCGACGCGTCGGGCGTCTATTCAGGAGTCACCGATCCCGGGTTCAACACCGTGGGCCAGAAGTTCCTGCGTGGCTACCAGCTGACCGACGACGCCGGGACCGCGAAATTCGTGACCGTCTACCCCGGGTGGTACCCGGGTCGCACCGTGCACATCCATTTCAAGATCCGCACCGCGCCCCAGGCCGAGCGGGGGTATGAATTCACGTCGCAGCTGTACTTCGACGACGCGCTCACCGATGTGGTGCATGCCCGCGCGCCCTACGACGGCAAGGGGCAACGCACCGTGCGGAACGAGGGCGACCGGATTTTCCGGAACGGTGGGCGGCAGCTGCTGCTCGACCCCAAGGCGAGCGGCGACGCCTACGCCGCCACGTTCGGGATCGGACTGCAGATGACCTAGGGAAGGCCGGATCGCGTTTGGCCGTCGGCGCCCCGCCTCGTTGCGCAAGCCGGGGATCGCGGTAGGTTGGTTTTGGAACCACCAAACCCCAGAAGGGCGGCCATGATCGCAACAGCGCGCCCGGGAACCGACGAGTACGCCCCCTCCCACGCCGGCTACGTCGCCCGCATTGCCGATGATGAAGACATCATGGCGGTCCTGGGCGGTCAGCTCGACCAGGTCGTCGCCCGGCTCGCCGGCATACCTGAGGCCCGCGGCGACTACCGGTATGCGCCGGGGAAGTGGAGCATCAAGGA
>JBOHSO010000063.1:0-2761 GCA_050921685.1 Gemmatimonadales bacterium | reverse complement strand
TGGTGGGACCCCGCCAAGGGCCAGTGGACCGGCTACGACACACCCGATTTTGCGAAAACCAAAGCGCCCAGCGCCAGGGGTAATGCGCAGGGCACCGGACTCGACGCTCTGTCGGGTCGCCAACCGTTCATTTTGAAGCCGGACGGCGTGGGGTGGCTGTTCAATCCGGCCGGTTTGCTCGACGGTCCTCTCCCCACGCACTACGAGCCCGTCGAGTCACCGGTGCACAACGCGCTCTATGGGCGGCAGACCAGCCCGGTGCTCAAGTACTGGAAGCGCGACGACAACCTGCTCGCCGCTGTGGGCGACCCGCGCTTCCCCTACGCGATTACGACTTACCGGCTCACGGAGCACTACCTCGCCGGCGCCATGAGCCGCTGGAACCCCTGGCTCGCCGAGCTGATGCCCGAGCTATTCGTCGAGCTCTCGCCCGAGCTCGCCGCCGAGAAAGGCATCCGGAACACCGAGTGGGTCAAGGTGAGCACGCCGCGCGGAGTGATTCGGGCCAAGGCGCTCGTGACCCGTCGGCTGCGGCCGTTCCGGATCGGGGGCCGGGTCGTGCACCAGGTCGGCATGCCTTGGCACTGGGGGTGGGAGGGCGTGGTGACGGGGGACGTGGTGAACCAGCTCACGGCCCTCGTCGGGGATCCCAACGTCTCGATCCACGAAGGCAAGGCCTTCGTGTGCAACGTGGAGAAGGCCTGATGCCGGAGGCGATGGGCTTCTTCACCGACTCGACGGTGTGCATCGGCTGCCAGGCCTGCCAGGTGGCCTGCAAGGAGTGGAACCAGCTCCCCGCCGCCGCCGGCGGCCGCCCCGAAATGAGCGGTCAGAGCTACGACAATACCCTGCGGCTGTCCGGCACCAACTGGCGCCACGTCAAGTTCATCGAGCAGTTCAGCGAGGACCGCAGCCAGGCGCGCTGGCTGATGATCAGCGACGTCTGCAAGCATTGCGTGCGGGCCGCCTGCCTCGAGGTGTGCCCCACCGGCGCCATCGTCCGCACCGAGTTCGACACCGTCGTGATCCAGTCCGATGTGTGCAACGGGTGCCGCCTGTGCATCGCCGCGTGCCCCTTCGGCGTAATCGACATCAACCCGGCGTCGAACACGGCGCAGAAGTGCACGTTGTGCTACGACCGCCTGCAGGCGGGGCTCGAGCCCGCGTGCGCGCAGGCCTGCCCCACCGACTCCATTCGCTTCGGGCCGATCAGCGAGCTGAAGCAGATCGCCAAGCGGCGTGTGGACCAGCTGCAGTCCCAGGGCGAGACGCGGGCGCGCCTGTACGGCGCGGACGAGGCGATGCTCGGCGGTCTCAACGCCTTCTATCTCATCGTGGACGAGCCGGAGGTGTACGGCTTGCCACGTGATCCGAAGCTCCCCACCCGCAACCTGTTCAAAAGCTCGCTGTTCTCCACGGCCGGCGCGCTCGTGTTGGGCATCCTCGGCGTGCTCTCACTGCGCAAGCGGCGGATCGACCAGGTGGCACAGGAGCCCCCTGGTGTCTGACACCGTCTTCACCTTGTCGCCCGATTGGGGCTGGTACATCGTCTTGTATTTCTTCGTGGGAGGCATCGCGGGCGGCTGCTGCTTCCTGGCCACGCTGTTGCACTTTTTCGGCCGCCCCGAAGACCGCCCGGTGATCCGCCTCGCGTACTACGTGGGACTGTGCGGAGCGGTGGTGAGCGGCGCGCTGCTGACGCTCGACCTCACCCGGCCGCTGCGTTTCTGGCACATGATGATCCAGTCCAACACGGGTGCCCCGATGTTCAAGGCGTGGTCACCCATGTCAGTGGGCGTGTGGGGCTTGCTGCTCTTCGGAGCGGCGAGCTTCCTTGCGGCGCTGGGCGCGGCCGCGGAGGAGGGGCGGCTCCGGACGCCGGCGCTCCGCGTCCTGTTGCGCCCGCCGGTCGCCGCGGCCGTAGCCGCGCTCGCGGGCCTGTCGGGCTTCTTCCTCGCCGGCTACACCGGTATCCTGCTGTCGGTCACCAACCGGCCGATCTGGGCGGACTCGCAGCTCGTGGGCGCGCTGTTCCTCGTGTCGGGCGGCTCCACGGCGGCCGCGGCGCTCATCGCGTTGGCGCACTGGCGCCGCCTCGAGGCGCACTCCACCGTCCAATGGCTCGCCCGGTTCGACCGGAACGCTCTCGGGCTCGAGCTCGCGGTGCTGGCCGTGTTCCTCGTCTCGCTCGGCACGATGATCCGGGCGTTCGTCGGGGGCTGGGGCGTCCTGCTGCTGGTCGGCGTGGTGGGTGGCGGTATCGTGGCTCCGCTGCTGCTGCATCGCGGCCCGACGGCTCATGCCCCGCGTACCCTGCTCCGCTCGGCGTCGCTCGTGCTCGCCGGCGGGCTGCTGCTGCGCGTCGTGGTGATCTTCGCTTCGAACGCGATCCACGCGACCGGCGCAGGAATTTCGGGACGGTAACGGTGCCCCGGCTCGTCGCGGTGCTCGTCGCAGCCGCGCTGGGGTGCGCGAGCCCGGAAGCCGTGCGCGAGCGCGGCGGCGGACCCGGCGCGGATCTGGGCAACCGGGGACCGGTGGTGATCTTTCACGACGGGGCGGAGCCGTACTATCGGACACCCTGCGTCACGAAACCGGTCCAATGCCAGGGACCCGCGCCGATCTTCTCACCGAGCTGGAATCCCGACTGAGCGCCCTGGAGGCGCGACACCCGGAGTGGCGCATGTGGGTTCGCCTGCTCCGGGAGACCGAGCGCGCCTCGGACGCGCCCATCCGGCGTGCGCCCGACGCATCGTGGCTT
>JBOHSO010000062.1:0-3252 GCA_050921685.1 Gemmatimonadales bacterium | reverse complement strand
CTCGAGGCGCTCGCCGCCGTGACGGGTCGGCGCCACGAGGGCGCGCGCCAACGCTCCCCCGAGCCGATCGAGATGTCCCAGCAGCTCGACACGATCCGGCGTGGCGGCCTCGGCGGCGGCGGAGGGCGTCGCGGCGCGCAGATCGGCCACGAGATCGCACAGCGTGACGTCCGTCTCATGCCCAACGGCCGAGATCACCGGTACGGGAGTCGCCGCGACGGCGCGCGCGACGCGCTCGCTGTTGAAGGTCCAGAGATCCTCCTTCGATCCACCGCCGCGCCCTACGATCGCGACGTCGAGCCCGGGAATGCGCCCGAGCAGCGCCAACGCGCTGCACACCTCGCGGTCGGCGCCATCGCCTTGCACCCGCGTCGGGACGAGCAGGATCTCGACGGCGGGCCAGCGGCGTGCCAACACCGAGACGACGTCCCGAAACGCCGCTCCGTCGGCGCTGGTGACCACGGCGATGCGCCGCGGAAACGGGGGCAGCCGGCGCTTGCGTGCCGGCTCGAGCAACCCGTCGCGCGCGAGCGCGGTCTTGGCCTTCTCGAATGCGATCTGCCACAGGCCGCCGCCTTCGGTGGACAGCAGGTGGCGCACCGTGAGCCGGAATTCCCCGCGTTCCTCCCACACCGTGGGGGTGCCGAAGGCGAACACCTGGGTCCCGTCCGGCGGGGAGGCGGGCAGACGCTGGGTGTCGCGCGACCACATCACGCAGCGGAGCTGCGCCACCTTGTCGCGCAGGGTGAAATACCAGTGTCCGCTCGCGTAGGCCTTGAGCCCGGACACTTCACCCTTCACCCAGACTGGGCCCAAGCCGGCTTCCACCACGGCCCGGGCGCGCCGCGTCACCTCCGCGACGGTCCAGGCCCCCTCGGGGGAGACGGCCGCGAACAGGTCTAGGGACGGGCCCACTGCCGGGCCGCCTGCACTGTGTTGACGAGCAGCATGGTGATCGTCATCGGGCCAACGCCGCCGGGCACCGGCGTAATCGCCGATGCCACCTCGGCCGCCTCGGTGAACTTCACGTCACCCACGAGCCGGTAGCCCTGCTTGGCGGACGGATCGGGGACCCGGTTGATGCCGACGTCGATCACGACCGCGCCGGGACGGATCATGTCCCCGGTGACGAACTCCGCCTTCCCCATGGCCACAATCAGCACATCGGCCTGGCGCGTCACCCCGGCGATGTTGCGGGTGCGCGAATGGCAGACGGTGACGGTCGCATTCCCGCCGGGGCCATCCTGCAGCAGCAGGGCGGCCATTGGACGGCCCACGATGTTTGAGCGACCCACGATCACCGCGCGGGCGCCGGTAGTCTCGACCCCGCTGCGCAGCAACAACTGCTGGACGCCGTACGGCGTCGCGGGTCGGAAGCCGCTGGGATCGCCGGTCGACACCTTCCCCACATTCTCCGGGTGAAACCCGTCCACATCCTTGCGCGGATCGACGCGGTGCAGCACCCGGTTCGTGTTGATCTGCTTCGGCAGCGGCAGCTGCACCAGGATGCCGTGGATCCTGGTATCGTCGTTGAGCCGATCGATCAGCGCGAGCAGATCGCCTTCGCTGAGGTCGGCGGACCGGGTGATCGTCTCGTGATACAGGCCCGCTTCGTCGCACGCTTTGCCCTTCATGCGCACATAGGTGGTCGAGGCCGCGTTGTCCCCCACCAGCACGGCGGCGAGGCCCGGGGTGACGCCGCGCTGCTTGAGCGTCGCGATCTCGGCTCCCAGCTCGGTCCGCATGGTCCGGCCGATCGCGGCCCCGTCGATCAGCCTTGCGCTACCGGGCAAAGTCCACCGCTCGTGTCTCGCGGATCACGACGACCTTGATCTGCCCCGGGTACTGCAGCTCCCGTTCGATCTTGCGCGAGATCTGCTCGGCGAGGGTGCCGGCCTTCCCGTCGTCCACGGCGGTGGGCGACACCACGACGCGTACCTCGCGCCCCGCCTGGATCGCGTACACTTTCTCGACCCCGGCGAACTCCCCCGCGATCTGCTCGATGGCGGTGAGCCGCTTGACGTAGGTCTCGAAGGCCTCGCGCCGCGCCCCCGGGCGTGATCCCGAGACCGCATCGGCCGCCTGCACGAGGACGCTGACCGCGGAATCGTGCGGCACGTCGTCATGGTGCGCCGCGATGCAGTTGATGACGACCGGGTGCTCCCCGTACTTGGTCGCCACCTCCACACCCAGCTGCACGTGGGTCCCGTCGTGCTCATGGGTCAACACTTTGCCCACGTCGTGCAGCAGCGCCCCCCGCTTGGCGAGCAACACATCGAGCTTCAGCTCCGCTGCCATGATGCCGGCGATCCAGGCGACTTCCTTCGAGTGCTCGAGAATGTTCTGGCCGTAGGACGTGCGGTACCGCATGCGCCCGACGAGTTTCACCAGCTCGTGGTGCATGCCTCGGATGCCGGTTTCGTAGACCGCCCGCTCCCCCGCCTCGAGGATCCCCGCCTCAATTTCCTCCTGCGCCTTGCGGACAATCTCTTCGATCCGGCCGGGGTGAATCCGCCCGTCGGAGATGAGCCGCTCGAGTGAGAGACGCGCAACCTCGCGGCGCACCGGGTCGAAGCAGGAGATGACGACGGTGTCCGGCGTGTCGTCGATGATGACGTCGGTCCCCGTGGCGGCCTCGAACGCCCGAATGTTGCGACCTTCGCGGCCGATGATGCGGCCCTTCATTTCGTCGGACGGCAGCGCGACGGCGGAGACCGATGTCTCCGCGGTGTAGTCGGTCGCGATGCGCTGGATCGCGAGCGCGACGATCTTCTTGGCCTCGCGGTCGGCGTTCTTGTGGGCCTGCTCCCGGATGTCGCGCAGCAGCGCGGCGGCCTCGCCGCGGGCCTCTTCCTCGAGGCGTCGCTTCAGCTCCTCCTTCGCTTCCTGCGCGGACAGGCCGGCCAGCCGCTCCAGCTGCGTCCGAGCCTCCTGCTCCCGGTTGGAGAGCGACCGTTCGCGGTCCTTGAGCGATTGCTCCCGGCGTGAGACGTCCCGCTCCCGCTCGCCGGCGGCCGCCTGCGCGCGCTCGAGCGCGTTTTGCCGCTGCTCGACCTCGCGCCGCCGCTCGGCGACCTGCTGTTCCAGGGCCTCGCGGCCGCGCAGCAGCTCCTCGCGAGCCTCGAGCTGGAGACGCTGGCGCGCTTCCTCGAGCTCCCGCTCGCGCTCGCGCGCGCCCAGACGGGTCGCGGCATCCGAGACGCGACGCTCCGTGCGGCGCCCGAGGATATAGAAAACCGTTCCCGCAGCGAT
>JBOHSO010000061.1:0-2456 GCA_050921685.1 Gemmatimonadales bacterium | reverse complement strand
GCTGCGGGGCGACATGGACCGGATCGTGGTGGGCGAAGCCACGAACCTCCAGGACGGGACCATCGTGCACGTGGACGCCGGCCGGCCGACGCTGATCGGGGCGCGCGTCGGGGTGGGGCACCGCGCGATTCTCCATGGTTGCACGGTGGAGGACGACTGCCTCATCGGCATGGGGAGCGTGCTGCTGAATGGGGTGGTGATCGGCGCGGGGAGCGTGGTCGCGGCGGGGGCGGTGGTGCCGGAGGGGATGGTGGTGGCGCCGGGCTCGCTGGTCCGCGGCGTGCCGGGGCGCGTGGCGCGGCCGGTGGACGAGGCGCTGCGCGCGCGCATCCGGGAGACGTGGCAGCACTACGTCGCGGAAGCGGAGCGGCATCGCGCCGGGGGCTTCCCGCTCGCGCCGGCAAGTTTGTGATGTTGAAACCGGGGAAGGCCGATCCCGAGGGGATTTCCCCCAACGCTTGCTCGCGCACACCGGCCTGCCTACCTTGACCCTCCGCGCCCCGATTTCACCTTCAACGCACTTCGACGTCTTGGATCGCTCTACCGAGAGGGACGAGCCGGCATGACCGCTTCCCGCAAAAAAGGCACGCTAGATCTGAGCGCCAACGCCATCACCGTGCTGGAGCGCCGCTACCTGGTCAAGGACGAGCGCGGCCAACCGGCCGAGCGCCCGGAGGACCTGTTCTGGCGCGTCGCCCGCACCGTCGCGGCACCCGACCAGGCGTACGGGGCATCCCACAAGGCCGTCGAGGCGCTGGCCGAGGCGTTCTTCGAGGTGATGGCGACGCGGGCCTGGATGCCCAACTCGCCCACCCTCATGAACGCCGGCCGGCCGTTGGGCCAGCTGTCGGCGTGCTTCGTGCTCCCGGTGGACGACGCCCTGTCCAACGGGAAGAGCGGCATCTACGACACGCTGCGGGCCATGGCCCTGGTGCACCAGTCGGGCGGCGGCACCGGGTTCGCCTTTTCGCGCCTGCGCCCCAAGAACGACGTCGTGCGCTCCACCATGGGCGTCGCCTCGGGACCGGTGTCGTTCATGAAGCTGTACGACGCCTCCACCGACGTGGTGAAGCAGGGCGGCACCCGCCGCGGTGCCAACATGGGCATCCTGCGGGTCGATCACCCCGACATCCTGGAGTTCATCACCTGCAAGGACGACCTCACCCAGGTGACGAACTTCAACATCTCCGTGGCCGTGACCGACGCCTTCATGCGCGCGCTGGAGCAGGGCAGGAGCTACGACCTCGTGCACCCGCGCACCGGCCAGGTCGTGGGCCAGCTCGATGCGCACGAGGTGTTCCAGCGCATCGTCCACGGCGCGTGGAAGACGGGCGAGCCGGGGGTGTTCTTCGCGGACCGGGCCAACCGCTACAACCCGGTGCCGCGCCTCGGCGCCTACGAGGCGACCAACCCCTGCGGCGAGCAGCCGCTGCTCGCCTACGATGTCTGCAACCTCGGCTCGATCAATCTCGGACTGTTCGTCAAGCAGGGCGACGTGGACTGGGAGCGGCTGCGCCCGGTGGTGCACCTGTGCACGCACTTCCTCGACAACGTCATCGACGCCAACAAGTACCCGCTCGCCGAGATCGACGACCTCGCCAAGCGGATCCGCCGCATCGGGCTGGGCGTCATGGGGTGGGCGGACCTGCTGGTGCGCCTCGGCGTCCCGTACGACTCCACCGAGGGCGTCGCGCTCGGCCGGACGGTGATGGAGTTCGTGGACGAGGAGTCCAAGCGCGCGTCCGAAAGGTTGGCCGAGCACCGCGGCGTGTTCCCCGAGTGGGAGCAGTCGATCTGGGGGCCGGACGCCACGTGCGCCCGCGGACCCGACGGCGCACGGATCCGGCCGATGCGCCGGCTGCGCAACTGCAACCTCACCACCGTCGCGCCCACTGGGACGATCTCGATCATCGCCGGCTGCAGCTCCGGCATCGAGCCGCTGTTCGCCGTGGCCTTCATGCGCAACCAGGCCGGCGCCCTCATGCCGGACGTGAACGAAGACTTCGTCGCCATCGCCAAGCGGGAAGGCTGGTACTCGGACGCGCTGATGGCCCGCATCGCCGAGAGCGGCCACATCCACGTTCCCGAGGTGCCGGCGCCCTGGCAGCGCGTGTTCGTGACGGCGCACGACGTCACGCCGGAGTGGCACATCCGCATGCAGGCCGGGTTCCAGGACTTCACCGATTCGGCGATCTCCAAGACCTGCAACTTCCCGCACGACGCCACCGAGGAGGACGTCGAGCAGATCTACCGGCTGGCGTTCCAGCTCGGGTGCAAGGGCGTGACGGTGTACCGCGACGGCGCGCGCGAGCTGCAGGTGCTGTCCACCGGCACCACCGCCCGGAAGGTTCAGGAGCAGGCGGGCGGTCCGGGAGCCCCGGGAGCCGCGCCCGCCGGGGCCGGCGCGCTGGCGGAGGCGCTGGGCCGCCTGGCGGAGCTCGAGGCGGAGCTGGCGC
>JBOHSO010000060.1:0-4125 GCA_050921685.1 Gemmatimonadales bacterium | reverse complement strand
CTCTACGTGTTGGGCGACACCAGTGCGCTGCCTCTATTCGAGGAGCTACTCGTCGCCGGGCACACCGACCCCGACCTGGACCGCTGCGAGGTCACACGGGCGCTCGTGGCGGTACGGAAGCTGACGGGCCGGCTCGCGCCCAGCTCCAAATTCCCCGACCCCGGCCAACTCGAAGTGACACGCGTGCTGGACGACGCCGAGCGTCGCTTCGAGGCCGAGCGGGACCGGCTCGAGCCGGTCACCGTCATCTAGAGGTGCAGGTGGGGAAAATCGTCGGCGGGATCGGGCTCATCGTCGTATCGCTCTTCATGCTGCTGGGGTTCCTGAGCTCGAGTCAGCCCATAAGCCTCCCGGCCGCAGCGGTCATGCTGTTGCTGACGGTTGGGCTCCCGGCCGCCAGCGGCGTGGGGTTGCTGTACCTCCGGTTCCGAGAGGGGCGCGCCTTCCAGCAGCGCAGGGACCAGCTTCGCGTCCAGACCTACCAATCCGAGATCCTGAAGCTCGCAGGCCGCAAAGGTGGGAAGCTCACCCTGGTCGAGCTCCTCACCGACAGCGCCCTCTCGACCGAGGACGCCGAAGCCGCGCTCGGCGGGTTGGTCGAGCGGGGTATCGCCGACATCGAGGTCACCGACTCAGGAGTGCTGGTATACGCTTTCCACGACGTCCAGAAACTCCCGGAAAAGGACTCGAGTCGTGGCATCCTCGAAGCCTAGGCCCGAAGCGCGCCAGGCATGTCCCGTTTGCCTCGGTGTTCAGATGTCGAAAATCCAGCCGGACCCATCGGGAGGCCTGGTGCTGGATCATTGCACGCGCTGCGGCGGGATGTGGCTCGACAAGGGGGAGGTGCCGCGCCTGCGGCGCTGCCGCCCCCAGGCGCTATGGGCGCTGGTGACGCTCAGCCCGGACGCCTACCGCATGCAGTGCCACTCGTGCCACGCCGCCATGGACCGCAACGCGGTACGCTGTCCCACCTGCGCCTGGCGGAACGAGCTCGCCTGCCCCGGATGCGGCGGGGGCCTGCGCCCGGTGCAGCACGGCGATCGGCGTCTCGATGTCTGCGGGCGCTGCAGCGGGGTCTGGTTCGACAACGTCGAGCTCGCCTCGATCTGGAACGAGAAGGTGCACGCGCTCGAGCAGGTGGGACGGCGCGACCGCCCGACGCGGTCGAACCGCGATTATTTCCTGCTCGAATCGGTCCTCTACGCGCCGGACCTCGTGGGGGGCGCCACACTGGCGGTCGGCGACGCGTTGGTGGGGGGCGTGCATTCGGTCAGCGCGATCGGAGTGGGCGAGGCGGCAAGTGCGGTCGTGGAGGGGACGGGTGCTCTTGCCGGCTCGGTGTTCGAGGCGATCGCGGAGATCGTCGGCGGGATCTTTTCGTAGTCAGTTGAGCCGGCGGGTCCCTTGCACCCCGAGAAACTGCCACACCTTGTCCCGGTACGCCCGACCTCCCAACGCGTAGGTATCGTTGTGCCCCGCGCCATCGAGCAGGACGAACTCCACCGCTCCCGGAGCAGCCTGGGCCACCTGCCGGCCCATTTCGGTCGGCACCAGCCGGTCCGCGGTCCCGTGAAACACGAGGACTGGAGCGCGAACCTGGCGAATCGCCGCGAGGTTGTCGAGCCGGAGCCGGAGAATGAAGGTCGGGAGGAGCGCATAGTGTTGCCGGCTCATGGCGCGCGCGCTCGTGAAGGGCGACTCGAGCACCAGCCCGGCGACGGGATGCGTCGACGCGACGTGGGTCGCCACCGTGGTGCCGAGCGATCGGCCATACACGAACACCCGTGCCCGGTCGATCTCCGGGCGGCCGACCAGCGCGTCGTAGGCCAGATCGCCGGCCTCATACAACCCGGCCTCGGTGGCCCGGCCGCCGCTCGCGCCGTAGCCCGGGTAATCCACCACCAGCAACGCCGCTCCGGGCGGCCGGAAATCCCGTAGCACGGGCCAAATCGCGGCGATGGTCTCGCCGTTGCCGTAGAACCACAGCAGCGCGGGGGCGAGGGGGGTGTCGCGGTCGAGGGGTGGAAAGTACCACCCGGCGAGCCTCGTCCCATCCCGCATGGTGAGGCTCACCGTTTCTACGTCGCTCAAACCTACCCGAGTGGGGGGCGGGGGCGTCCCGCCGGGCGCGGGGAAGGCAAGCCGTTCTTGGAACAGCCAGGCCAGTCCTGCCAGCAGGACGTAAGCGGCGAACACGCCGAGGGCGATGCGGGCGACGAGCATGCGATGGAGACCCCCCGCGCGTGGAGCGTCAGCGCGGGCGGCGCGGAACGTAGCGGGCAATCCGATCCATGAGCTCCTCGTCCCATAGCGCGATGTAAAACCACCGCGCCGCGCCTCGCCCACGCCACGTCAGCCGCACCACTTCCCGCCCGGAGCGCCACTCCCACATGCTCCCTCTGGTCGCGCGCGGCTGGCCGAAGCGCGTCGTGAGGTCGCGCTGCACCCGCGCCACCAGCGGGGCGCCCCCCGAGTCTCCAAACGAGAGAAACGCCACCCGGCCTTCCAAGACGTATGCGGCCAGGTAAAAGCCCGCGCTGTCGCTGGGATCCCGGATCCACTGGCCGCACTCCATGAGCTGCGCGGTACGGCGCGACGTGTTGCACACGAGCGGGGCGGCGTTCGGCGCCACGAGGGCGCGGGCCCGGATCGTGAAATCCGCATAGGGAGCGGCCAGGACGAACCCACGGTAGGCGACCGGAGTCACCGGTCCGGGAAGATGCGTCGGGGTTTGCCCCCACGCAATCGCGGGAATGACGAGCAGGAGACCGGCGCGCATACGGCCAATATAGGACGCCGACGATGCGGCAGGGATGAAACGCACGCGGGTCCGGGCTTCCCCGGACCCGCAATACCGCTGCGATCCGACCGCGGTCAGGTGACCTTGCGGACGTTCTGCGCTTGCAGGCCCTTCGGCCCCTGGGCGACATCAAACTCGACGGCGTCACCCTCGGCGAGGCTCCGGAAGCCGTCGGCCTGGATTGCCGTGAAGTGAACGAACACGTCCGGACCCGACTCCTGCGCGATAAAGCCGAAACCCTTCGCGTCGTTGAACCACTTCACTTTACCCTTTGCCATACTGATGAACCTCTGCACTAATGGGGCAGCCGCCCCGGACTGGTTCGACCCAGGTCACCGCGACCTGGGACGGGCTCAAACAAAAACCGCGAGACGATTGGTCCTCGCGGAGCGCAGACAGCCGGTTACGGTGCCACGGATTGCTTGAACCGGGGGCTAAGGTACGGTGCCTCCTCCAGGCTGTCAATAGAATTAAGCGGTGACGTGGAAAGCGCTTGCCGCCATAGCCACCATATCGACATTATCACACCACTAAGGCGACATAGGACCTTCCCGGCACTTCCCCCCTCGCCCTCGGCGCCGTAACCTCCGTCGTTCCGAGTCGGGTCGCCGTCGCCTACCTCCGGATAGCTCGCAACATCAACACTCGCGAGGGAGTCCATGACGTCTATTCTGCTCGCGCTGTTGGCGGTGCAGCAGCCCGCACAACAGCCGTCGACGCTTCCCCAACCTGTTGCGCGCGTCGAGGTCAAGCCCGCCGCGTACGCACTGCACGTCGGCGACACGGTGCGCCTCGCCGCGGCGGCCTATGACTCGGCCGGCCAGCGACTCGACGGCACCCGCGTGTTCTGGTTCTTGGGCGGCGGCCGGTTCGAAGGGACTGTCGATTCGACGGGGCTCGTCTCTGCCGGGGCCACTGGCACGCTCAATGTGACGGCGGCAGTCGTCGTGCCGGGGAAGCCCGGGCGACCGGCGCTGGGGTTCGCCCAAGTCACGGTGTTGCCGGCGTCGGCCGCGCGCATCGCCGTCTCGCCCCAGCCGGTACGGATGCTGGCGGGTACCGCGCTCATGCTTGAGGCGGCGCCGTACGCCGCCACCGGCGACCGGCGCTATGATCCGGTTTCCTGGACCTCCGCCCGGCCCGCCGTGCTCGACGTGAGCCAGATGGGACGGCTCACTGCCCGGGTCCCCGGCCAGGCGACGGTCACGGCGGCGGCCGGTGGCACCAAGCAGACGTGGCGCGTCACGGTAGTCCCGAACCCCGTGGTCCGCGTGGGCGTGGCACCGGCGGACACGGGCGTGCGAACCGGCGACGTGATCCGGTTC
>JBOHSO010000059.1:0-2024 GCA_050921685.1 Gemmatimonadales bacterium | reverse complement strand
CGCCGTACTCGACGGCTCGGCCCCAGCGCGCGCGGGTCGCTTCGAGCCGCGCCATGGCCGCGAGCAGCCGGGCGTCGGCAGGCGCCACCGCGAGACCCTCGCGGAACGCCGACCCAGCCGCGCCGAGATGGCCGGTACGCAGCTCCAGGTCCCCCACGCGCAGGTGGAACCACGCCACTTGCTCGCGAGGCATCTTGGGGCGGATGCGGGCTTCGGCCCGGGCGCCGGTGAGCAGACGGCGTGCCGCCTCGACCTGACCCTGCAGCTCCAGCCAGCGCGCCAGGCGCGGCGCGACGGCCAGGTCCGACCGTTGGGGATACAGCGCGCCGAACGTTCGCCGGGCCGCGTCATACTCGCCCAGCTCCATCTGAATCTCCGCCAGCACGGCGCGCGCCGGGACGCTCGTCGAGTCGAGCGCGACGACTCGTTCGGCCTGTGCGAGCGCTTCGGTGAAGCGGTGCTGCGACAGCAGGCTCGAGATGAGCGTGCCGTAGCCGCGGGCGTTGCGCGTAGCGCGCTCGACGAGCGACGTCCGCGCCAGCTGCTCAGCGCGCCGGACCTCCTCGGGATCACCCCGCTCGCGCCCGCGTTGCAGGTGCAGCATGGCCAGCTGCGCCAGATCGAACGCGCTCGTCGGATCCCGGGCCAGGCGCCATTCGTAGAACACGATGTCCTGCTCACGGATCCGCGCTTCGTCGCGCACCGGCTCCGGCGGGGCGCTGCGCCCCCGAGCCGCCGCGACGCCGAGCGACCCTGCCGCGAGCACGAGGCCCGCGGACAGGGTCACGAGAATCGGCCGTTTCGGGATCACCCGCACGTGTCCCTCTCCGGGGCTGGAGTCAGTTGGCCGGAGCCAGGTATGGGAACGTCGCGCCGAAGGCGACGTCGTTCGCGTTGACGTTGTCGTCCGCGAGGCCGGGAGTGGTGTTGTTCGGGTCGAGCAGCGCCCCGAAGACGGCCTGCAGGCCGGCGGTCACGACGTCGTCGGCCAGCTTCCGGCCGCCCCAGCCGTCGGCCAGGGCCCAGGTGAGCCAACCCGCGGTGTTGGTCGCCCGGTCCGACTGGACGATCAGCTCGTCGGGCAGCAGCACGGCCGCGATGGTCTTGCCCACGGTCGTGTCGCGGCCGGCGACGTTGTCCACGAAGCTCCGGATGATCGGCGTGAACGACGCCACGTCGATCGTGGGCGCCGTGGCACCGTGGAACCCATGGTCGCGCTTGGCGAGGAATACCTCGGACACCAGCGGATTCCCCAACCGCTGCACCTGGTTGTAGGTCTGGTCGAAGCTCGGGCCCACCGTCTTGGTGTCCTCACAGCCGGCGGCCGAGAGGCCCAGGAGGAGCACCGTCGGGGCGACGAGTCGCTGGCCGAGGCGGCGCGTGAAGGTGATCAGGTTCATCGCAAGACTCCTTGTCATCGGTCGGTTAGCGGCTCATCGTGGCCCAGACGCCGAACCTCGGGCCGGAGCTCCCCGTGAGGTCGCTGACGGGCAGCTCGATGATGATCGACAGCACATTGAAGCCGGCGAGGAAATCAATGCCGGGATTGCGCCACGCGCTGGCGCTGGGCGTATCGGGCAGCTGCGACAGGGGCCCCGTCACCGGCTTGCGGTCCGGGATGATCCGGAAGAACTGTTCGAGGTCGATGAAGAATGGGTCCTCACGGGGTCCCGCGTACACCTGCATGCCACCCGTCGAGCCCAGGGACGTCCGGGGCGCACCCGTCAGCGTCGGGGTGGAGCTGGCGACCCGGTTCATCATCGCGCCCACGACGGGTGGCGCGACCGGGCCACGCACCTGGACCTGCTGGCTCGCGCCGTAGCCCGAGAACGTGACCTGGATGACGCGGTCCTCGATGCCGTCGGCGTTGTTGTCGACCTTGAACTGGTACAGGATGTTCGGATCGAAGTAAGTGGTCGGGGTTTGAGCCGGCGACAACACTCCCCAGCTGTTCATGGCCAGCACGACGCGCCCCGCGGTGGGACTCGGGAACACGTACAGATCGGTCATGTCCATCTCGGGGT
>JBOHSO010000058.1:0-3631 GCA_050921685.1 Gemmatimonadales bacterium | reverse complement strand
GTCGTGGGCTCCGTGAAGGTCGGGACGCGGCCCTGGGGGATCGCCCTTACAGCCGACGGGAAGAAGCTGTACGCCGCCAACGGGCCGTCCAACGACGTCTCGGTCGTGGACACGGAGCGACTCGCGGTGGTGGCCACGATCCCGGTGGGCCAAGCGCCGTGGGGCGTGGCGGTCACGGGGGCGGGCGACTAGACCAGTCGGCGCCAGACGCCCGGTGTGACAGCCCCGGGAGCGGCGCGTATATAACTCCGAATGACCACGCCCGATAAGCCCTCGGCCCCCCCAGCGGCCCAGCCCGAGGCCCGTACGCTTGCGGCTGCCGACCCGCGTTGGCGCGAGTGGTACGAAGCGCACGGCGCAGCGGTGTATGGTTTCATCCGGTTCCACCTCCCTTCCCCGGATGACGCTGAGGATCTCGCGGCTGATACGTTTCTGAAGGCGTTTCGGTCGGCCGGCCAGTTCGATTCCCGCAAGGCCGGCGTGCGGACCTGGCTCTTCTCGATCGCGCGCAATGCCGTGCGCGACCACCGCCGGCGGTCGCGCCTGCGGCAGCACTTGCCGCTCGCGAGCCAACGGGACCTCGTTTCCGAGCACCCATCTCCGGAAGAGCGGCTGTTGTGGGCGGAGCATGTTCGGCGCGTGCTCGAGGCGTTGGAGCGGCTGTCGGACGGCGACCGGGAGATCATCGGACTGCGCTACGGCAGCGAGCTCGACCCGGCGGAGGTCGCAGCCGCGCTCGGCATCGGCGAGGCGACCGCCCGGACGCGCTTGTGGCGCGCGGTCGAGCGACTGCGGCGGGCGTTGGAGCCGTGAAGCGCTTCCTCGCCGGTCTGCTCGCACGGCTGCGCGGGCCCAACCGCGAGGGGCCGGAGCAAGGTGGCGACCTCGATCGGCTGCTCCGGACGATTCGGTTCGAGCCGCGCGCCTCCCTCGGGCCCGAGCTGTACGCCCGGGCCAGACGCGGCGAGGGAGCGCCAGTGATCGGCCGCTCCGGCCGGGGCCGGCCTTTGGCGTGGGGAGCCGCCGGGGTGGCTGTCATGGGCGTTCTGATATGGCACCTGGCCTCCGGCGGCAGCGATCGCGAAGCCAGCCGGCTCGACCGGTGCTGCTTCGACCTGGACGGTGGCAACCACGCAGACGACGGATTCGTGATCGTCGCTGGTGCAGGCGAGACCGTCTTCAGCCTTTTCCTCTACGAGGATAGGGATGGAAGCCGGGGCTTCACACCGGCCGACGTGGCCCGGTTCGCGCCGGCAGGGGGCCGCCAGGCCGGTGGGACCCTGGGACTCGTTACGCTCGACCACTGCTGCTGGGACCTCGATGCCGGGGGCCGGGACGACGACGGGATCATGGTCGTCAGCGCACCCCCCGATCGCGTGCTGCTCGCGGCCATCTACGAAGCTCGCGAGAGTCCAGGCGCGGCGTCGCGAGGCGCGTTGCTCCGCTACGTGCTGCACTGATCACGCGCGTAAGCGTGCTCTTCCGACAAGGGGATGAGATGGCCCGATTGCTCGTGCTGGCTCTCGGAACACTCGCCGCCTCCACGGTGGCGGTGCCGGCCAGGGCCCAGCAGCCCGACACCACTCGGCGTGACAGCGTGCACGCGGATAGCGTCCGGTCCTATGCGCTCCCGCCGATCGAGGTGATCGGCTCCATCATCCCGATCGCCGGGCCGCGGATCGGCTCGGGGATTCCGGCCCGGCTGGCGACCTTCACGGGACGCGAGATCGACGCGTGGGAGCCGCGCACGCTGGCGGATGCGCTGGGCACGCGCGCCGGCGTCTCGTTCTACGACGACCTCGGCTCCCCCTACAAGCTGAACCTCAGCACGCGCGGGTTCAACGTGGGCCCGGTGGTCGGGCTGCCGCCCGGGGTGTCGGTATTCCTGGACGGCGTGCGGCAAAACGAGCCCGACGCGGCGCAGGTGAACTTCGATCTGCTGCCCCTCGAGCACGTCAAGCGCATCGAGCTGCTCTCCGGCTCGGGGTCGCTGCTCGGATCGAACTCGCTGGGCGGTGCGGTCAACCTGATCACGCGCCGGGGCGAGGGGCCGCTGGATATGGAGATCGAGCTGTCAGGAGGCTCGTTCGACACCTACAGCGCCGAGGCTTCCGTGGGGGGACTGTCGCGCGGGTGGGACTATTACGTCGCCGGCGGCTACGAGCGGGCGCGCGGCTGGCGCCAGGCCACCGGTGCGAAGAACTACAATGCGTTCGCGAACGTGGGCAGACTCGGCGCGGCGCGGGGGTTGAGCTTCCAGGCGTTCGGCTCGACCTCGTATGCAGAGACGGCCGGCTCGCTGCCCGAGACCATCTTCCGGACGGCGCCCCGGACCAACTTCACGTCGGGGGACTTCGAGGACCTCAACCTCGTTCAGCTCGCCGTCTCGGCCTACGCCCCCACCGGCCCCGGGCGGGGTTCCGTGACGACGTACCTGCGCCGCCACAACGCGGAGCGGTTCAACGTCAACCAGGCCCCGGACCCGAACGTGCGCGGCTTGAGCCGCGATCGCACCGTCGGGGCAAACCTCGATTGGCAGTGGGAGGGGCGAGCCGGCGGCCGAGCCGTGTCCTTGAGGGCGGGGCTGGACGGCACGGCGAACGCGGTCAACATCAGGCTCGTCGAAGAAGACCCGGCTGATCCCGCCAATGACTCGCTCACGACCGACGTCGACAGCCCGAGTTGGGACGTCGGGGGCTACGCCGTCAGCGACTTCGAGCTCGGACAGGTCACGCTCTCCGCCGGCTTTCGCTACGACCATGTGCGCGTGCCGTTCGAGAATAACCTCGACCCGACGGCCGACACGTCGCATACGTTCCGGCGCTTCAGCCCCAGGACGGGGATCAGCGCGGCGCTCGGCCCGGGACGGGCCGTGTACGCTTCGATCGGCCAGAGCTTCCGCGCACCTGTTGTGCTCGAGCTTGCTTGTGCGGACGAAACGGCGGCCTGTCCGCTGCCCTTTGCCCTGGGGGAGGATCCACCGCTCCGCCCGGTGGTGGCCACGACGTACGAAGTGGGGGGCCGCTGGGCGCTCGGCCGCCTGCTGCTGGACGGCGCCCTGTACCGCACCGATGTCCGGGACGATATCTCGTTCATCGCGTCGGATGCCGCCGTATACGAGGGGTACTTCGCCAACATCGGTCGGACGCGCCGGGAGGGCGTGGAGCTTTCGGCGCAGGCGCAGCTCGTCGGCGGTCACTCGCTGTATGCCAATTACGCCTATACTCGCGCGACTTTCCGCACCGAGGCGGAGATCTTCAGCCTGCGCTCGGACACCGCCTACGCGACGAGCCCGTACTTCGGCTCGAATCAGGTTCGGGTCGGCAGCAGCCTGCCGCTCGTGCCTGCCCACCAGGTGCGCGCGGGCTCCACGGTCGTGCTCGGCGCCGGATTCGAGGCCGGTCTCGACGCCCGCTATACGGGCCGACAGTGGCTGCGCGGCGATGAGGCCGGTGAAACCGCGCCCCTCCCGGGCTACGCCACCGCGGACGTCCGGGTCGGGTGGGAGCACGAGAGTTGGGGGGTGTCCGCGATCGTCACCAATCTCCTCGACTCGCGCCGGGCGGTCTTCGGAACCTTCAACGAAAACCGCCAGACCGGCGAGCTGGAGCGGTTTCTCACTCCCCTCAAC
>JBOHSO010000057.1:0-8581 GCA_050921685.1 Gemmatimonadales bacterium | reverse complement strand
CTGTGCCTGTCGGGCACCTACAGCCAGCTGTTGAACTTCGTGATCTTCGCCGCCCTGCTCTTTTACGCGATCACGGCGGCCGGTCTGTTCGTGCTGCGCGTCAAGCGACCCACCGCTGAGCGACCGGTGCGTGCGCCAGGGTACCCCTGGTTCCCCGCCATCTACCTGGTCCTTACCACGATCATCGCCGCGTCGCTGTTGATCGAGACCAGCACGCGCACCTACGGCCTGCTCGGGCTCGCGCTCGTGGTCGTCGGCGTGCCGGTCTACTTCGTGTGGCGACGTGTTGTCCCTACTGCCTAGGAGAAAGGAAGCTTCGTAACGACAACGAGTTAGCAGGCAGCTTGCCGGCGGGCCACTCGTCCGTAGATTACCCGAATAAACACCGAAGACGAGTGCGCCCTCATGCTCCAACCCGTTCCGCCGTTACCCCCCCTCAGCTCCGCTTCACCCACGTTTCCGGGCAGGTGCCCGGACTGCGGCGGCGGGCTCGTGCCGCAATCCGGATGTGTCGGGTGCCCGAGTTGCGGTTGGTCACGCTGTGGCTGAACGGACCCTCCCGGTGCTCGACGAGCGGCTGCGCGGCACGAAGTTCGTCCGGCTCCAGCCGAAATCTGTGCTCAACGCTCCCGAGCAGACCGGCATGGATTTCTGGTCGCTCAACCCGTACGTCGGCTGTGAGTTCGGGTGCACCTACTGCTACGCGCGCTATGCGCATCGCTACGTCGTAGAGCGCGCGCACGACGCGGGGAAGCTCTCCGACGCCGAGTTCGCCGAGTTTCGGGGGGCGGGCGGGTGGGAGGCGTTCGAGAACCGAATCTTCGTCAAGGACCGAATCCTCGCCGCGCTCGAAGCCGACTTGCGCCGCTACTTCCGGCGACGGTCGGGGAAGCCGACCGCATCCGCACCGATAGTCGTCGGCACTGCCACCGACCCCTACCAGCCCGCCGAGCGGCGATTCAGGATCACGCGCGCGGTGCTCGAGCGCCTGGCCCGGTGCGAAGGACTTTCCATCGGGCTCATCACCAAGAGCCCGCTCGTGGCCCGCGACGTGGACCTGTTCACGCAGATCCAACGTCACAACGACCTCGAGGTGCACGTGTCGCTGGTGACGATGGACGTGGCGCTGATCCGCACGCTCGAGGCACGCTCCCCGACCCCCGCGGTGCGGTTGCGCGCGTTGCGCCGGCTGACGGACGCCGGAGTCAACGCGGGCCTCATCGTGGCGCCGGTGTTGCCGGGGATCACCGACGACGTTTCCCATCTCGAGGCGCTGTTCCACGCTGCGCGGGAAGCGGGGGCGTGCTTCCTTTGGGCCAGCCCGCTGCGCCTGTACCCCGGAATTCGCGATCGATTCCTCCCGATTCTCGACGCGCACTTTTCGCTCCTCGCGGAACGCTATCGTCGCGCCTACGCCGGCCGCGGAGCGGCGCCGCGGGCCTACGCCAGGGCGCTCGGTCGGCGCATCACCCGCCTGCAAATGAAGTACGGATTCGAGCTGCGCGGGATGCAGGATCGGTATGAGCAGCGGCAGCCGCCTCCCCAGGGGGAGCTGGAGCTGACCCCGGTGACGCCGAGGCCCTAACCCGTCCTCCTCCAGCGTTCCGCCAGAGCGCGAATTGTCCCCGGCGCGTTCCCCTCCGTGCGATTGTTCACGACGATCAAGGCTTCGATCCGGCGCCGCACGGCCTCGGCCATCAGGCGCAGCAGATCGTGCCGCAGCTGCGGCTGCTCCTCCCGCACCCGGTCGTACGGCTCGAACCTCCGGACCGCCTCCTCGTAGGTCCGGCCCGGCCGGAGCAGCGCCCGCGCGACCGTGAAGCTCGCCGGGAACGTCCACGGCAGGTCGAGCTGCGCCCCGATCGGCGGCATCTCCGTCCACGAATTGAACACGTGCGCCACGCCGTGCCGCTGCAGCACGGTACCGTGCAGCCCTTCCAGCAGCTCGGGGTTGCGCAGCTCCACCGCGTAGCGAAAGTCCGTCGGCAGCTGCTCCAGGAACCCATTCAGCTCCTCGGCCCACTGCCCGACGTCGGGCGCGTCCTTGCCGCGCATCGCCTGTAACTCGAACACGAAGCACCCGCCGTGCTCGCCGAACGCGCGGGAGTAGGGCAGCAGCACGGCGTCCTTGAAGAGCTGAGCGTTGAGGAAATCAGGGTTGCGCCGGCCCGCGAGATCCCCCCAGCGACGGTCTTGGTTGAAGCGCTTCGCGGTGATGCGATCCCACACCTTGCTCACGCACGGGAACCCAGGCGGCAGCGCTTTGGCATATGCCGCGAGCGTTTGCTCGGTGGGCGGCTCGTAGAAGGCGCTGTCGATTCCCACGGTCCGAAACAGGGGGTACCGAGCGTACTCCTCGAGTCGCTGGGCTGGCTGCGGCCCGCGATAGGCACGATGATAGACCTCTCCCGCCCAACCGTCATAAGTCCAGGTGGAGGCCCCGAACCGGATGTTGGGTGGGAGGGCCGCTGCCAGGTCGCTGAGCGCTGGATGCGGCGGCGGAAGGGCTTCCGGTCCCTCGAACAAGGAGGGCTGCGTCACGACACAGAACCTAACCCGGCGCATCCCGCGCGGAACCTGATGCCGCGACAGGGAATCCGAGGGCCCGTTGCGACCCCATAGGGTTGCGGCTAGCTTGGGCTCAAGCCTCGATCATGCTCCACTCACGACGCGTTTCAGTTTTCGCCGCCCTGCTGATGGCGGCGGCGTTCCTGGTCGCCCAGAGCGATCAGGCGCGTGGGGCACACCCGTGCCCGGTGCACGGCGAGCACAATGCCTCGGCCCCAGGCGAATCGAACGACCACCTCAGCCATCACGACGAGTCGCCCCCCGCCCCCCATCCGACCTGTACCTGTCTCGGGGCGTGCCAGCTGGGCGCCCCGGTGGCACTGGGAGCGCAGCCCACCGGGCTGGGTTCCGCACCGCCTGCGTTGCACCGCGTCTCCTCCACGGCACCGGTCTCGGCGCCGCGGCTTCACTTCGCCCACGCCCTCCCCTACTCCACCGCTCCTCCTGTCCGCAGCTGATCCACTAGCTCCGACAACATAACCATCGCATCGCGGCCGACCGCTCCCGTGGCGGATTGGGTCGCGCGTCGGATCACTCGGACAGGTGAGGCACCGTTCCATGTCGGGATTCGAGAAAGGCCGACTCGCGCGAAGCGTTTGGATCGCGCTGATCGGAGCGCTAGCGCAGCCGCTCGCAGCCCAACAGGTGGGCGAGCTGCGGGGGTTCGTGAGAGACCAGGACAATGCGCCGGTGACGGCGGTGACGGTGCTCGTCGATGGGACGCGCACCACCGCCCAGACCGGCCTGGATGGCCGGTTCGTGATCCGCGGGTTGCCCGCAGGACAACACCAGTTGCGCACCGCGCGGATCGGCTATCAGCCCACCGCCGTTTCCGTCGAGCTGCCCGCCGGTGGCGCCGCCGAAGTGGTAATCGTGGTCCTGCGCGCCTCGGTCGAGGTGCGCGGCGTCACCGTGATCGGCACCCGCGAGGAGCTCGGGGAGACGCGGGCGCAGCTGCGTCTCGTCCCGGGCGCCGTTTCGCTCGTCGAACCGGAGCAGATCCGCGCCACCCGCCAGGCGAATTTCCACGACGTGCTGCGCTTCATCCCCGGGGTATTCGTGCAGCCCCGCTTCGGCGCCGCTGACGAGAGCCAGCTGTCGATCCGCGGCTCTGGTCTGCGCAACAATTTCCACTTGCGGGGCGTCAACCTGCTCGTGAACGGGATGGCGTACCGTAACGCGGACGGCTTCACCGACTTCGAATCGCTCGAGCTGCTCACCGCCGAGGCGATTCAGGTCTACAAGGGCGGCAACGCCCTGCGGTACGGCGGCTCGACGCTGGGCGGCGCGATCAACCTGGAGACGAAGACCGGCTACACCGCGTCGCGCCTCAACGCGTTCGCCGAGGGCGGCGCGAGCGGGTTCTTCAAGGGCCAGCTGGCCTCCGGGGGTACGCGGGGCGGATTCGATTACTACGCCAGCTACGCGCGCACCTCGCTCGACGGATACCGCGAGTGGTCCGACCAGCGGCGCGACCGGGTCAACGCCCACGTGGGCTACGTCTTCTCACCGCGCCTCGACGCGCGCGCCTTCTACTTCTTCGCACACGTGCGAGAGCACCTTCCCGGCGCCCTCTCCCGGGCCCAATTCGATTCGGCCCCACGCCAGGCGAACGCCGGGAACGTATCCAGCCGCTGGGGCCGGGACTACGATCTGCACCACCTCGGGATCCAGCTCCGCAGCCAGCTCGCCCCGCGGCAGCAGCTCGAGTTCGCGCCGTACTTCCAGTATCGCGACATCGACCACCCCATCTTCCGGGTCATCGCTCAGGTGAGTCGCGACGTCGGGGCGGAGCTGCGCTACGAGAACACCAATCCGCTGGCGGGTCGCGAGCATCGGTTCACGCTGGGCGTCCAACCCGCCCACGAGAACCTCGACAACCGCCAGTACGAAAACGTCGCGGGGCAACACGGAGCGCTCGCCAAGGACCAGAAGGAGAAGGTAAACGGCGTCGCGCTGTATCTCGAAGACGTCCTGGCGATCACGCCGCGCTTCTCCGCCGTCCTCGGGCTGCGCTACGACAATTCCACCCGCTCCGCTCGCGACCACTTCCTCTCCGACGGCGACCAGTCGGACTCGCGAACGTTTCGCGCCCTGATGCCCAAAGTCGGTGCGCTGTACCGGCTCGCCAACGGCGAGCTATTCGCCAACGCCAGCCGCTCGTTCGAGCCGCCGCTATTGCTCGAGCTGAACAGCCTCACGGTACCCGGATTCATCGACCTCCGCGGCCAGGACGCCTGGCAGTTCGAGATCGGCGGGCGCGGCAGTTCCGGCCGGCTCTCCTGGGACGTGGCGGCGTACGACATCGAGCTCCAGGACGAGATTCTCAACATTAACGTGCAGCCGTTCCCGGGCGCGCCGTTCACGGTGCCGACCTACCGCAACGGCGATCGCACGCGTCACCTGGGCTTCGAGGCAGGGCTCGCCTTCGCGCTCGATCCCGCGTCGCTGCGAGTGGCCTTTACCACCGCGCGCTACACGTTTCGGCGCGACTCGAGCTTCGCGGGGAACGATCTGCCCGGCGCCCCGCGCCACGTGCTGCAGGCCGACCTTTCGTGGCGGCACAAGAGCGGCCTCAGCCTGACGCCGACGCTCGAGTGGGTGCCGACGTCCTACTTCCTCAACAGCGCGAATACGGTGAAGAACGACGGCTGGGCGTCCCTGGGCCTGCGGGTGGAATGGCTCGCTCCGCGGGTGGGCCTCACCGCGTTCGCCGCGGTCCAGAACCTCACCGACCAGCGCTACTCCGGCTCGGTGCAGGTCGACAACGGAGCCGGGCAGTACTTCGAGCCGGCCGACGGCCGTGCGATCTACGCCGGGTTCCGGTGGCAGCCATGAGGTGGGTGCTGGCCGTGACGGCCGCGAGCGCGGTGGCTGCATGCAGGGCGGCTCCGGAGCTCGCCGAGCTCGCGCCTCCCGTCGGGTCCGCGCAGTCGGCCGACCCCGCCCCGACCGTCGATCCCACGACCGGGGACTTGCTGCTGAGCTGGGTCGGCGGCGATTCGAGCGGGTGGCACGTGTACGTCGCCCGCTCGACGGACCGGGGTGCGTCGTGGTCCGTGCCCGTTCGGGTCACCGACCGGGAGCACGACGTCCACCCGCATGGCGAGTCGTCGCCGCGACTCGTCGCGGGACCGGGCGGCGCGCTCGGCGTCGCCTGGACGAACAGCATCCCGGCCCCCGGGCGCCGCTGGCCGGGAAGCAACATCCGGTTCGCGCGCTCGGCCGACGGTGGCCGCACGTGGTCGGCGGCGATCACGCTCAACGACGACACCACGCGTGGCCCGGCGGGCCACATCTTCCACGGCGCGGCGTGGGCGGCCGACTCCACGCTGCTCGTCGCATGGATGGACGAGCGCGGTGGCGCCGCCCCAGTGGACGCTCAGGCCGCCAAGCACACCAGACATCATCCCGAGGAGACCGATGAGCCGGACGCGACGATCTATCTCGCCCAGTCGACGGATTTCGGGCGGAGCTGGTCGCCGAACCGGCCGCTGTGGGGTGCGGCGTGTCCCTGCTGCCGCATCGCGCTGGCGCGCGGCCCGGACGGGGCGGTGGTCGCCGGGTGGCGCCAGCACTTCGCCGGCAATGTGCGTGACGTCGTCGTCGCGCCGGTCGGGTCGGGACCGGCGCCCACCGGTTCGCGCGTACACGTCGACGATTGGGTGTATCGCGGCTGCCCGCACACCGGCCCCGGCCTAGCAGTCGACGCTCGCGGCTTTGCCCACGTCACCTGGTATACAGGGAAGCCGACAGCCGCCGGCGTGTTCTACGTGAAGCGCTCCGGTACCGGGGAGTCCGGGGCACCGACGCCGCTGGTCCGCTCGCCAACGATGCCGACCGCCCACCCACGGCTCGCGGCGCTGCCGGACGGCGGGGCGCTGGCCGCTTGGGACGTGACGGGCGACGGCCGGCCGGTGTTGATGATCGCCCGGCTGTCGGCCCAGGGCGACATCGCCTGGAAGAGGGAAGTGCCGAGCTCCGGGAAGGCCGATCATCCGGAAGTGGCTGCGTACAGCGACGGCACGGCCGTCGTGGCGTGGACCGAAGGGGGGGTCGCGGGGAGCCGGCTCCGGGCTGTGCGCGTCGGCGCTCACTAGGGTGAAGCCTCGACGTGTCGCCACGGCAGCCTGGTCCGCCGCGCATGGCGATCCAGGCGATCCAGCGCCGTCACCGTCAGCGTGACCGCCCCGTACGACTCCTCGACCCGCCCGCGCATCACGTACGGCCCGGTCCCGAACAGCAGCGACACCACCTTTCGGTAGACATCAGGAAAAATCACCGTCTCGATCAACCCGTGACCATCGTCGAACGTGACGAACTCCATCGGCTCGTCCTTGATCGTGTGGACCGGCTTCCCCGTGGTGAGCATGCCGACGCACGTCACCTGTTTCCCCACGCGCGTCCCGAGCGCCGTGGCCGGCACCGGGTGAATGGCGCGAATCGTCTCGGCGTACAGTGCCATCGGATGGCACGAGGCGAGGTAGCCGAGCACGGTGTACTCGTCACGCAGCTGCCGGTCGGCGTCGTACTCGGGCAGCGGGGGCAACCGGCTGGCGGGGGTTTCCTCCAATCCCAGGGCGCATTGACTCCCTCGGCTCTTGTCCGAATCCACCAGCCACATCATCTGGGGCCGGGTCATCCCCTGCGCGACCCCGTCACAGGCGCCGCTCTGAACGAGCACTCGGAGGTCTCCGGGCGCGAGGCCGGCGCGCCGCCGCAGGTCGTCGAGCGAGCGATACGGGCCGTCCCGCTGCCGCACGGCGACGAGCGCGGCGAGCCCCGTGGCCGAGAGTCCCTTCAGTGCCATGAGCCCGATCCGCAGGGTGCGGTCCCGGCCGGCGTAGCGCACGTCGCTCGCGTTCACGTCGGGCGGCAGGATCGCGAGCCCCATGCGCCGCGCCTCGGCGATGTAGGCGAACGGCGCGTAGTAGCCGCCCTCGTTCGAGAGCACGCCCGCGATGAACTCCGCCGGATAGTGCGCCCGCAGGTATCCCGACTGCAGCGCCACCTGGATGTAGGACGCCGAGTGGCCTTTGCAGAAGGAATAGCCGGAGAAGGACAGGATCATCGACCACACGTCGTCGATCACCCGGGGATCGACGCCGCGCGCCGCCGCGCCGGCGCGGAACTGCTCCTCGTACGCGCGCAGCTCCTTCATGGGACGCTTTTTGGTGAGCGCCTTGCGCACGCCGTCCGCCTCCGCCACGTCCATCCCCGCGAGCGCGACGCACACGTTCACGACGTCCTCCTGGTACACCATCACCCCGAACGTCTCGGCCAGCACGTCCCGCAACACCGGGTGCGGCGGCTCGTACGGCGCCCCGTGCAACCGCGCGAGATAGGTGTTGATGTAGCGGTTCGAGGCGGGCCGGATGATGCTCGTGTTCAAGACGAGCAGATCGAACGTGTCCGCCCGGCTCTTCTGGCACAGGAGCCGCGAGGCCGGGGACTCGGTGTAGAACACGCCCATCGTGTCGCCCGAGCGGAACACCGCGCGGGTCGCCTCGTCCGTCTCCGGGTCGCAGGTCGTGTAGTCGATCGCGACCCCCGTGTGCGCGTGCACTGCGGCGATGGCGTCGCGGATCACGGCGAGGGAGCGGTTCCCCAGGAGATCGATCTTCACGAGCCCCGCGTCCTCCGTGCCGTCCTTCTCGAACTGGATCGCGGGGACGCGCATCGTCCCCGCCGTGGTGTCGAGCTCCTTCGCCGCAGGCTCGACCGGGACGTAGTTCGTGAGCGCGTCGGGGACGATCACGACACCGCCGGGGTGGAGCGAGAGGCGGCGCGGCAGCCCCACAAGCGACTCGGCGCGCCGAGCGATCTCGGGCCAGGCCCCGCCGAGCGCGAGCGAGCGGAAGTTCGGGTGCCGGGCGAGCTGCTCGGGCAGGGCGCCGCCGTCCGACCACGGCAGCCGTTTGGTGACGGCGGTGATCTCGGCCGCCGGCCGGCCGTAGACCTTCGCCACCTCGCGCAACGCCGCCTTGCGCTGAAAGGTGACGTGGTTCGCGAC
>JBOHSO010000056.1:0-3859 GCA_050921685.1 Gemmatimonadales bacterium | reverse complement strand
GTGCTGGTCGGCGTGCGATTCGAGCTGGCCGGCTTGGTCGCGTTCTGGCCCTGGATCGTGCTGCTCACCGCGCTGCGAGCAGTCGGGCTATACTGGGGCGGGCGATGGGCCGCGCGTGGGCCGTTGGTGTCGGACGCCCTGGCGCAGGCTGGGTGGCTGGGCCTTGTGTCGCAAGCGGGCGTGGGGTTGCTCCTCGCCGCCGCCGGGCGGCGGGCGTTCCCCGAGTGGGGGGTATCTTTTGAGGGACTCGCCGCGACTCTGGTGGCGGTGAACGCGGTCATCGGCCCCATCTGTCTGCGGCGGGCGCTCGCCCGTCGGCCAGCCGTTATGGAAGGAGTCGCTGGTGGGACATAGCGTGCAGAGACGGGGTCGACAGGCGCTCGCCGCGCTCGCCGTCCTGGTGGCGTGCGATGGGGGGGCCGGTCCCTCCACGCCGGTCTGCAACACGGCAGGGGGGCAGGCGGTCACTATGGCCGTGGGCGCGTATCAAACGATCCCACCCCTCGCGAACGCCGGTTGCTTCACCTTCCCGGGCAACGCGTCCCTCACCGAGACAACGCAGTACCTCCTGGCGCCGCAGATCGCGACCGACTCGGCGGGCACCTCCGCTCTCTTCCTGCTGGACGGCGATACGCTGCATCCCGCGGTTTCTGCCGCGGCGGGGGCAGCGGCGTCCCGCGCCGGCCTCGGGGTGGCCGAACGGTTCCACGACCTCCTGCGCGAGGAGGAACGAACCCACTGGGCTCGGCTGCCCCGAGCCCCACGGATGGCAGGTCCCCTGGGCGCGACCCGTTTTCCGCCTCCTACGGTTGGCAGTTCCCGAACCTTCAGCGTTCGCTCCGACATCGATAATCCGGTATTCACCCTGGTGACCGCTACCGCGAAGACCGTGACCGGCCACCTCGCCATCTACGTGGACAATGCGGCGCCGGCGAACGGCCTCTCCCAGGCCGATCTCGATTCGATCGGGGCGCTGTTCGACGCGCGCCTGTACGCGATCGACACCACCGCCTTCGGCCGCGAATCGGACATCGACGCCAACACGGTGGTGGCTGTGCTGATCACCAACGTCGTCAACCGGCTCGTGACCCGGCAGCAGTGCGCCCAGTCGGGGTTCATTGCCGGGTTCTTCTTCGGATTCGACATCGACCCGCTGTTCGCCGGAGATCCTCGGTCGAATCATGGAGAAGTGTTCTACTCTATGGTGGCCGATCCTGACAGCACGTTGTCCTGCGCGCACAGCGTGAGCCAGCTGAAGCGACTGGTGCCGGTGACGTTCGTCCACGAGTTCCAGCACATGATCAGCTACAACGAGCATGTGTTGGTGGGCGGCGGCGATCCCCAGGACGTCTGGCTGGACGAAGGGATGTCTCATTTCGCCGAGGAGCTGGCGGGCCGCAGCTTCCTGCCCGGCGACACGGCCACGTTCTCCAACTACCTGATCGGGGATCTGTTCAACGCCTACTCCTATCTGAACGCGAGCGGGTCTCACTTTCTCGCGTTTTCGAGCGGCATCGGATCGCTTGCCGAGCGGGGTGCGGCGTGGTTGTTCGTGCGCTATGTCGTGGATCAGTTCGCGGCCGACACGACGTTCGCCGCGACCGCCGCCTTCACGCGAACGCTGGGGCAATCGAACCTCCTGGGAGGGGCCGCGGTCGAAGCGGTGACCGGCACGCCCTTTGCGACCATCGCCGCACGGTGGATGCTGGCGAACTACGTTTCGGACCTGCCGGGCTTCACCGCGCCACCAGAGCTCCGCTACTCCTCTTGGAGATTCCGGACCACGTTTGCCTCGCTCAACCAGCAGCGCCCGACCGTGTTTCCGAAGCCGTTCCCGCTCACCCCGCCGACGAGCGCCGGGAACGCGGTCGGGCTGAGTGGATTCTTGCGGGCAGGATCGGGCCCCTACGCGATCGCCCAGCAACCCCCTTCGACCCCTGGGTTCACGCTGCTGTTCTCCGGTCCGAATGGGACGGAGCTGCCGAACGCCCTGGACCCGCGGTTGAACGTCATTCGGATCCGCTGAAGCCGTGAGGCGTCAAGGAGGACCGTCCAGGAACGGCGTCAAGGAAAGGCGTGACGGTTGGTCCCGACGCCTTTCCTTGACGGTTCTCCTCGACGTCGTTCTTGTGGCCGGGCTGGGCGCCCAGTCCGAAGGCAGTGTGCTCGCCTCTCTTCCCGGTTCGACCCGCTCGGCCGGGTTAGGCGGGGCGGGTGCCGCGCTCATTGGTGACGCCGGCGCGGTGTTCGCCAATCCGGCCGCCATCGCCTCGATTCGCCGCGTCGCCATCGAGGGCTCGTTCGAGTCCTACGTCGCGGGGACCAGCTACAGCACGGCCGCCGTCGCGGTGCGGGCCGGCCGCTTCGCGTGGGGATTCGGGGCTCAGGCGTTCGACTACGGGTCCGAGCCGGTCGTGGTTCCCGACTCCTCGACCGGTGGGCGGCGTGGCACGCCGACCGGTGGCAGCTTCACCTCGACCGAGGTGATGGGGCTGTCTGCCCTGGTGTACCGGCGCGGGTTGATCGCGGCCGGGGTGGCAGTCAAGTACGCGCGGCAGCAGATCGGCGGGTGGTCGGCCGACGCCTGGGCCGGCGATGCCGGGCTGGCCATCGCGGTGTTCGACATTCTCGCGCTCGGTGTGAGCGTCCAGAACTTCGGCGGCGACTTCGGCGGTCTCGACGGCGCGCGCCTGTTGCGTCGCACCCGCGCCGGCTTCACCATGAACTATGTGGACCCCGAGGGTACTTACCGCCTGCTCACGACACTCGAAGGCCAGTGGCCCACGGGCGATCCGGCACGGCTCGCGACTGGGGTGGAGGGCGGTGTAGTCCGGGGCGGTATGGGGCTCGTCGGCCGCTTGGGCTACGTCACGCGTTCGCCTACCAGCGCGGCGTCACGCTGGACGGTGGGTGGCGGTGTGGAGCTGCGTCGGCTGCACCTCGACTACGCCTATCAGGGCCTCACGGTACTGGGTGGGGGGACGCATCGATTCGGGATCCGATGGGCGCCCTGATCGAGCGCCATCGCCCCCGCTGGGGGCGCGTGCTGCGTCGTCTGGGCGCCGGGATCGCGCTCGGCGTGCCGGTGGCGCTCGGGGTGGTTCTCCTCGTGTCCACGGACGCGCGCTACCTGGCGCGCGCGGGAATCGAAGAGGCACGGATCCTCCTTAAGCGCCAGCCGATCGCCAAGCTGGTGGCCGATTCGACCGTGTCGGCGGATGTGCGCCAGCGGCTACGGCTCGTGCTTGCGGCGCGTGCCTACGCGGCGGACTCGCTGCGTCTCGCGGTGGGAGAAACCTACACCACCTATGCGGATGTGGGGCGCGATACGCTGCTGCTGGTGCTCTCGGCCGCGCGGCGCGACCGGCTGCGGGCGTACACCTGGACATTCCCGATCGTCGGCGTGGTCCCGTACAAGGGGTTCTTCAGCGCCGCGCGGGCGCGCGACGCGGCCGCCGAGCTCGAGGCCGTGGGATACGATGTGTACCTGCGTCCCGCCGCCGCGTTCTCCACGCTGGGCTATTTCTCCGATCCTTTGTTCTCGACCGCGTTGGATCGCGACACGATGGAGCTCGTGGCGACTGTGATCCACGAGCTGGCACACAACACCCTGTACGTGAAGAGCCAGACCTCGTTCAACGAGAGTTTTGCGAGCTTCGTCGGGTACCGCGGAGCGGAAGCGTTCTTCGGCTCCCGCACCGATACGGCGGACGCCCGGCGCGCCGCGGCGCGCTGGGGGGACGAGCGCACGCTCGACGTCTTCTGGGCCGAGCTCGCGCGGCGGCTCGACTCGGCCTACACCGACGGGCCGACGTCGGGCTCCGTGGACTCGGCCCGCACCGCGCTGTTCGGCTGGGCG
>JBOHSO010000055.1:0-6397 GCA_050921685.1 Gemmatimonadales bacterium | reverse complement strand
CCGCTGCTCGCCGGCGCGTCGCTGCGGGTAAGCGCCGCCGGGTTGCGTGACCGGCTGCAGCGGCTCGCCCAATCGGCCGGAGGCACACTCGAGCGGTTCCCCTCGACCACCCCCGAGGCGCTGCGGCTCGCCGAGGCGGCGATCGGGTTCGATCGCGAGGCGCTCGAGGCTGCCGCCCACGCGGGCGGAGCCGATGCGGACGCCCTCGCCACCGTCATGCAGCTCGTCGTCGTCCCGCTGCTGCGCGCCTGCGCCGCGCAGCTGGCCCAACGCCTGCCGGCTCACTGGCCGCACGGCTATTGCCCCGTGTGCGGAGCGTGGGCGATCCTCGCGGAGCTGCGGGGGATGGACCGGAGCCGGCACCTGCGTTGCGGTCGCTGCGGCGCCGACTGGGAGGCGCCCTGGCTGCGGTGCGCCTTTTGTGACGAGCAGGACCATTCGCAGCTCGGCTCGCTGGTACTCGAAACCGGGCCCGACGTGCGCCGGGTCGAGACGTGCGATTCCTGCGGCGGGTATCTCAAGTCGATCGCCACGCTCCAGCCGCTGCCGATCCCGGAGCTCGTCGTGCGTGATCTCGAGACGGTGGAGCTCGATGTCGCCGCTGCCGAACGGGGCTACGGCAGGCCTCGGCCACCGGGGTGCGCGGTCGCGGTGCGCATCGAGGCCGGGCCGGATGCGTGAGCCCCAGTCCGAGCTGAGGCCGGCCGTTGTGTGTCGTCGACTGCTCGCCGCGCTGGATGCGTCCGAGGGCCGGCGCAGGAAACGCAAACGCGACACGACCCCCGACACGGTGGGGATCGACCTGAAACGCTCGATCCTCGACGCGGTAGTGCGCGACGATCCCGACCCCGATGCATTCGAGGGATGGCTGCTGGAGCGGACCCTGAAGACCCCGGCGAGCGGGCCGGCCCGGGCGATGGGGATGTCGATCCTGGAGGAGTGGCGGCTCGCACTAGCGTCCACGGGGTTTCGCGAGTGGTTGGAAGACGGGGCGCCTTCGGACGACACGGGGCCGGCGTGACGCCATCCGGGTGGTCCCCATCGTCGTAGTAGAGCGACTCCGATACCTTTCGACGACCCATCCAGCGAACTCGAGGCTTCGATGAGCAGCTCCGTCGTCGGTGCACCGGCACCGCCCCGGTCGCGCGAGGGCGTGGCCGGCGCCACGATACCCTGGCACATCCCCGCCGTGCTGGTCGCGGCGACGAGCGTGGTGGTCGGAGTGATCTGGGACATCTCCTGGCACCGCTCCATCGGCCGGGACACGTTCTTGACCCCGGCCCACCTGGCCATCTACCTCGGGGGCATCCTCGCAGGGACGGCCTGCGGATGGTTGGTGTTGCGGACCACGTTCGCGGGCACGCCCGACGAGCGCGCTGCCGGTGTCCGCTTCTGGGGATTCCGCGGACCGCTCGGCGCCTGGGTGTGCATCTGGGGTGCGATCGCCATGATCACGTCCGCGCCGTTCGACAACTGGTGGCATAACGCCTACGGGCTGGACGTGAAGGTGCTGTCGCCGCCGCACGTGGTGCTGGCGCTGGGCTTTACCGGCATCCAGGTCGGTGCGCTGCTGCTGCTGGCCGCTCGCCAGAATACCGCAACGGCCGACCATCCGCACGCCCGGCTCTACCGGCTGCTGTTCGTCTACGCCGCCGGACTGCTCGTCGCCAACCTCGCCATCCTGGGATTCGAGTACATCGCCTTCCCCAACGACGCCCACAACGCGACGTACTACAAGATCTGCGCGGGCGCCTTCCCGATCCTGCTCGTCGCCGCCGCGCGCACCTCCACCCTGCGCTGGCCCGCCACCACCGCCGCGGCGGCGTACATGGCCGTCAATCTGTTGATGCTCTGGATCCTTCAGCTGTTCCCGGCGACTCCCAAGCTGGCGCCGATCTACAACCCGCTGGACCACTTCGTCCCGCCGCCGTTCCCGATCCTGCTCGTCGTTCCGGCCATGGCGATCGACCTCGTCCTCCGCCGCTGGCCGGCGAGCGACTGGGCGCGCGCCGCTCTCGCCGGGATCGGCTTCGTCCTGGTGCTGCTCGCGGTCCAATGGTTCGCGGCGGAGTTTCTCGTCAGCCCCAGCTCCGAGCATTTCGCATTCGGTGAGCAGCGCTGGAATTACAACAGCCGGTTGGGACCCTGGCGTCACCAGTTCTGGCGCATCCGGACCGACCCGCTGACCGTCGCCGGCGTCGTGACGGCCGCGGCGATCGGTGTAGCCTCCGCACGGCTGGGCCTGTGGTGGGGGGCGTGGATGGCGCGCGTCCGACGATGAGCCGTCGCATCACCCGCCTGGCGCTCGTCGCCGCGGCGGCCGTGCTCACAACCGGGCACGTCGGCAGTCCCGACACGTTTTTCGAGGGCCCCGCCGGCCCCTACGGACTGCGGGTCATCGTCAGACCGCCCGGCATCGTCCCGGGTCTCGCCGAGATCACGGTGCGGGTCCTGTCGGGCGAACCGGTCCGGTCGGTGCTGGTGCTGCCGCTCCGGGGCGGCCGCCCCACCGCGCTCGAGCCGCCGCCCGACAGCGCGAAACCGGTGCTCGGCGACCCACGGGTCTACAGCGCCCAACTGTGGCTGATGGAGGGCGGCGCGTACAGCGTCCGTGTCGACGTCGCCGGGGCCGCTGGCACCGGCAGCGTCATTGTTCCCGTCAACTCGATCGCCACCCGGCGCTTGGGCTTCGACGCGCCGCTCGCGCTCGGCCTCCTCGGGCTCGGGCTGTTTCTGTTCGTCGGGGCGTTAACCATCGTCGGCGCCGCGGTGCGGGAGAGCGTCCTGCCGCCGGGCGAGGAGCCGGACGCGGCGCGCCGGCGCCGCTCGTGGTGGGTCCGGGCCGCCGCCGTGCCGGTGCTCGGGCTCGCGGTGTACGGGGGGAAGGTGTGGTGGGACGGCGAAGACGCGAGCCATGCGGCCAGCCTGTACCGCCCGATGCCCATCGCGACGCGCGTCGCGCTCCACGACGGGCAGCGGGCGCTCGAGGTGGCGATCGTGGACTCGGAGTGGCTCGGCCGGGAGTGGACGCCGCTGATACCCGACCACGGCAAGCTGATGCACCTGTTCCTGGTACGGGACGACCTCGGGGCGCTCGCGCATCTGCATCCGGTCATGCTCGACTCCAACTCGTTCCGCGGGGCGCTCCCGGAGCTCCCTTCGGGCCGCTACCGGCTGTACGCCGACGTGGTTCACGAGAGCGGGTTCACGCAGACGCTGTTGGACTCGGTGAAAATGCCGGTGGGCCGTGGCGTGTGGCGACCGTCGGATCCGGATGATTCGTGGTGGGAGAGCCGTCAGTCGTCTGCCGTCAGCGGTCCGGCTTCAGCCGTCGGCGATCGGCAGACCGTGGATCTGCCGGATGGAGCCGCGATGGCCTGGCTGCGGGATTCAACGGCGCTCGTGGCCGGACGCGATGTGGAGCTCAGGTTCGCCGTGACCGCCCCCGACGGCCGGCCGGCGGCGCTCGAGCCGTACATGGGCATGTTGAGTCACGCCGTGATCACGCGCGAGGACGGCAGCGTGTTCGTGCACCTGCACCCGGCCGGCACGATCGCGATGGCGTCGCAGCTCGTGTACGCGATGCGCCAGCCAGACGACACGGTGCGCGGCCGGCTCGGTGCGAGGATCACCGCCGCCGGACATCAAGCGCTGTCCATGACGCCTTCGCCGGCGGGCGCCGCCGGGATCGTGTCCTTTCCCTACGCCTTCCCCAAGCCGGGACGCTATCGGCTCTGGGTGCAGGTCAAGCAGCAGGGCAGGATCCTGACAGCGGCGTTCGAGACGGACGTGCAGTAAGGAGGCTGATCGCTCTCAGAAAAAACCAAACCCGGCGCCGGTAGCTCGCCGGGTTGGTGGGTCGGGGTGAGGTGGCCGTCACACCTCGATCCACGACCACTTCATCTCAACCAGCGCAGCACTTCCATCGCCCCCACGTTCTGCGGATCCAGCGCCAGCGATTTCTCGTAATTTTCCCGCGCCCGTCGCCGGTCGCTCTTGGCCAGATACGCTTCGCCGAGGCTGTCATACGCGTTGGACGATTGCGGGAATGCCTCGACGTTGAGCGCGAACACGCGGATCGCGTCGTCCGTCCGGCCCAGCTGCAGCAGCTTGTATCCCAGCGTATTGAGCTGCGACTCACCGATCGAATACGCCGTGGCGCTGTCGCGCTTGAGAACCCCGTAGCGAGCGACCCCGGCGTCCGCGCCCTTGGCGGTGATCGTTTCCAGCACCGCCTCCCCGATCGACCGCGTATTGGGGCGGGCGCCGAACCCGATGCGGTCGAAATTGAGGTTCTGCGCCTCAATCGAGAGCTCCACGTCCACCGAGTCGGCCAGCGCCACGCGCGACAGGTCCACGACCTGATTCCAGAAGACCCCGAAGTCACGGCGGTTCAGCCGGACGCTCCCGGCGAAGCCGATCCGGGTGTTCCCCCAGGCATCCTTCATCTTGCCGTGCACGAGCGCGAGCGGGATCGCGACCTCGCGGGTGACGCCGTGCAGCGTGAGCGGACCGCGCACGACGAATCCGTCGCCGCGCTGTTCCGTCGCCGCGCTCTGGAAGAGGATGGTGGGGAACGAGTCGACCCCGAAAAACGCGCTGCCCCGCAGGTCGCCGTCCCGCATGTCGTTGCCGGTGTCGATGCTCTTCGCGTCGATCAGGACGGCGACGGTCGATTTCGCCACGTCGTTCGCGACGTACATGACGGTCCCCGCGAAATTCTTGAACCGCCCACGCACGTTGGTGAGCCCCATGAACCGGATGCTGAAGCCGATCTCGGAGTGCGCCGCGTCGAAGTCGAATTTCTCCGCCCCGGTCGCGGGGTCGGGTTCCCGTGGGGCAGCCGCGGGCAAGGCCAGACCCAGGACGGCGAGGGCGGTGAGGACGCGAATGCGAGCGCTACGCATGCGGGCAATCTGACGCCGCCCGCGGCAGCGCTGGTGGAGACACGGTCAGCGCGGTGTCAGGAACCAGTCAGGGGCTAACGGCGTCCGCGACTCGCGCGTTAGCATTCACCTGGATGAGACTTCCGTCGCCCAGCCGCCGGCGTCCACGGGCCGCCTACATCACGGGGCTGCTGGTACTCGCTTTGGCGTTCGCCGTCGTCCTGGGACTGCAAGCGTACGGCGCCACCCAATACCAGAAGGCGCAGGCCGAGCGGGTGCTGCAGGACTACTCCGCCTATGCCGCCGCTCGCTTCGCCAGCCGGTCCTACCAGGAGCTGTACTATTACGCGTTCGGGCCGACGGTGAAAGCCGTTGATTGGACGCGGCAGCGCACCGGCTGGCTTCCGACGATGGATCAGCTCAAGTCGCCGGAGGATACATTCTCGCTCGCGTTCCGGCGGCGCGTGCACTTCGTATTCGAGCTCGATCTTCCCACGCGGCGGATCACCTTCGCGGGCGCCAAACCGGAGGCGGCATGGCGAGACTGGCTCGCCGACACCATTGCGGCTCAGGTGAAGCGTCTCCCGGCGAAGGGGGACCTGGCTGCCCTCATCGGCGGGCCAGAGCAGGCGCGCGCGTTGGTGGTGTTCGGGCTGTCGCCTGAGCAGGTGTCGGCGCGGACTCGGGCGGTCGGCGTCGTCGCCGACGTGGAGGCACTGGATTTCTATTTCGCCTATGCCGCTGAGAGTGCTCCGCTCATCCCGGGCGTCCTGACCGGTGGCGTGACGCTCGATTCCATCGGCTCTGTCATCGTGCGGGACGCGCTCGGCGAGGTGTTGTACCGCACGCCCCAACAGTACGCGCCCAGCATCACCGGGCGTGACACGCTCGGTATCCACATGGCGGGACTCCAGGTGGAAGTCTCGCTCCGTCCCGAGATCGCCGGCCGGCTGGTGATCGGCGGGTTGCCGAAATCGCGCCTGCCGCTGCTGGTGGCGCTGTTCACCCTCACCGCCGGCCTCATCGTGACGGCCCTGTACCAGCTCAGTCGCGAGACCGAACTGGCGGCCCTGCGCACCGATTTCGTCTCCGGCGTCTCGCACGAGCTGCGGACCCCGCTGGCGCAGATCCGCATGTTCGCCGAGACCTTGGTGCTGGGGCGGGTACGGTCCGAGGAGGAGCGGCGCCGCTCGCTCGAAATCATCGACCAGGAAGCCCGCCGCCTCACGAACCTGGTCGAAAACCTGCTGCACTTCTCGCGCTCCGAGCGCCAGACGCTGCGAGTCTCGCCCGCGCCGACGCTGCTCGGGCCGCTGGTGCGCGCGGTGGTGGAGAGCTTCCTGCCGCTGGCCGAGACCCGGCAGGTGCGCCTCGAGACGACGCTGGCCGACGGGGTGGCGGCGCGGGTCGACGGGGGGGCACTGCGACAGATGCTTCTCAACCTGCTCGACAACGCCGTCAAGTACGGGCCGGACGGGCAGACGGTGACGGTCGGTGTCGAGCCCGCCGCG
>JBOHSO010000054.1:0-5311 GCA_050921685.1 Gemmatimonadales bacterium | reverse complement strand
CTGCTACCGCGTGACGCTGGGGCGCGATCTGTTCAACCGGCCCAACCGCCTACTCGAGCTCGTCGCATGACCGAACGCTACGTCCGCCACGCCGATCTTCGCCTCGCCGACGTCGAAGGAGACGGGGTCGTGCTCCACCTTGGAACGCGGCGGTACTTCTCGGTGAGCGAAAGCGGCCTGGTGCTGCTCCAGGCGCTGGAGGCGCCGCAATCGGTTCAGGATCTCGTTCAATTGCTCACCGACCGCTACGACGTCACGGCGAAGCAGGCCGACTCGAGCGTGCGCCAATTCCTCGATTCGTGTCGCAACGCCGAGCTGCTGGTGGTCGAGGACGGCCGGTGACGCTGCGGCTGCCGCTGGGGTGGCGCCTTCGGGCCACCGCAGCGGTCGTGGTCCTTCCGCCCCTGCTGTACGTCATGTCGTTCTCTCGCCTGGTGGGTTTGCTCGGTCGCGGCGGCCTCGGGCGGCCCGCTCGGCGACTCGACGA
This sequence comes from Gemmatimonadales bacterium, assembly GCA_050921685.1. Classification (GTDB taxonomy): domain Bacteria; phylum Gemmatimonadota; class Gemmatimonadetes; order Gemmatimonadales; family GWC2-71-9; genus DASTHG01. Next base: position 4,824 of record JBOHSO010000054.1, on the reverse strand, counting down.
CGTCACGCTGGCGCGCTGGGTAGACCGCCTGCTGCGTCGCCTTCCTGGCCCCTGGCGCCGGACCTGCCTGAAGCGCTCGGCGGTGCTGTATCACCTATTGCGCCGCGCCGGCCGACCAGTGGAGCTGTGGATCGGGGTGCAGCGGGGAGCCGACAACCAGGTCGGTGCCCACGCCTGGCTGGTGCATGCGGGTGAGCCGTATCTCGAGTCGGAGCCAGACCACGCCAGGACCCACACCGTCATCGCCCGGTTCCCGGAAACGGGCGTGGCCGGCGGCTGAGCGTGCATCCGGCGCGGCTGCTGCTGGACACCCTGCGCTTTCACGGCGCGCCGCCACCCGAGCAGCTCGCGGCCGCATGGGCCGAGGTCGACGTGCGCGGGCTGGAACGCCTGGTGACGATGGAAGGCTGCGCCATCTGGCTGTATCGCCGGTTGCGGCAGTTGAGCGCGCTGGAAACCCTGGATCAGGAGTTTGCGACCTGGGTGGCGGCGAGGGCACGAGAGTATACCGCGAGGAACCTGCTGGTCGAGGCGGAAGCGCAGACGCTGGCGCGGAGCTTCCACGAGCTGGGCACGCCGTTCGTGCTCATGAAGGGGGTCGCTCGCCGGCTTACGGTCGACCGCTACCCGCTCGCCGACGCCCGTGTCACCAACGACGTCGATGTGCTGGTTCCCGCCAACCGCGCGTGGGAGGCATGGCACGCGTTGCGGCTGATGGGCTACGAGCGCACCACCCCGTGGATGCCGCCCCGGCCCGAGCACCATCACCTCCCCGCGCTGTGGAACGAGCGGCAGGTAGGCGTGGAGGTGCATACCACGAACGCTCCGAACGTCCCTCCCGCCGAGGCATGGCGGCGACACTACGAATCCGGGATGGATGTGGAACGGGACGGCGTCCGGTACCGGGTCCCTTCGGCGACCGAGCTGTTTTGGAGCGGCACGGCCCACAGCCTGCGCCTCCCCGACATCGCCTACCTCTTGATCCTGATGTTCGACGCCGCGGTTATCTGGGCAAGTGGCGCAGCGGTGGACTGGGTGGAGATCCGGCGCCGGATCGAGGCAGGGGAGATCGTGGACCGGGTGGCGGCGGGTGCGTGGCTCGGAGCGGCCGCCAGTATCGCCGGCGTGGAACCCCCGGAGGAGCTCGCCGGGCGCATCGCGCCGTATGACGTCGAGTGCGCCCTGCGGCTGCGCCTCGCCGTGCTGCGACATGTGGCCGTGCCGGCCAGTCTGCGGAAGGCGGTCTTGTGGTGGACGAGCGAGCGCGCTCGGCAGGCGCTCTAGATGCCGCCGCCGTTCCCCACCTGTCGCCAGGTGTGGGCCAGCCGCACCAGTCCCACGCCTTCCGCCTCTTGATGGGTGACCCGGAACCGAGCCGCCCGCTTCCAGACCAGCACCGGCGTCTCGGCGAGCCGATGGTCGAACACCAGCACATGCAAGGCGTAGGAGCCGCGAGCGAGTGACAGCGGCCGGTATTCGACCTCCAGCGCGATCCGCTGGCCGGCGCGCGCGCTGATCTCGAGCCCCTGCCGATTGCACCGCGTCCCGTGCAACACGTGCCACTCGCGGGCGACCTGCACACCGACCGAGGCGCCGGTCACCTCGCGGAGTGCCCGCAGCCGGACGCGGGCGACGAGCGAGCCGTCCGGGCGAAACAGCGGCTCCGCGGTGCCCTCGCCACCGGCGATCTCGACCGCTTCGATCTCGAGCGGTGAGCGATCCGGCTGCCCTTCGCGCTCGTCCGGGTCGGTCGCTTCGTCGGCTTCGATGATCCGCTCGTACACGGCGAACGCCTCCTCGGGGCGACCGGCCGCCGCGACGCGCCCGTGATCGAGCAGCAAGGCGGTGTCGCACAATTGCTCGACCAGGTAGCGCTCGTGGGAGACGAGTACCATGGTGGTCCCGGCGGTCTTGAACGCCAGCATCCGGCCGAGACAGCGATCCCGGAACGCCGTATCGCCGACGGCGAATGCCTCGTCGATGAGCAGCACCTCCGGCTCCAGGTGGGCCGCAATCGCAAACCCCAGCCGCAGCGTCATGCCGGATGAGTAGAACTTCACCGGGACATCGACGAACCGCTCGAGCTCGGCGAAGGCGAAAATCGCCTCGAGCTTGGCGCGCAGCTCCCGGCGGGAGAGCCCCAGCAGCGCGCCCTCGAGGAAGACGTTCTCGCGCCCGGTCAGATCGCCGTGAAACGACCCGCCGAGGAAGCTGAGCAGCGAGAGCCGCCCCGTCACGCGGATCGACCCTCGGGTGGGCTTCATCATCCCGGCGATCAGTTTCAGCATCGTGGACTTGCCCGACCCGTTGGCGCCGATGAGCGCGAAGGTGGAGCTGGGCTCGACCGTGAACGATACGTCTTCGAGCGCCCACAGCGACTTCGGCCGGGACGGCACGCGGCGCCGCCAGCGCGCCAGGTCGCTCATCAGCTCCTTCAGCGACTCCCGGCGGAGCCGGTACCGCTTCCAGACGCCTGAAACGCTGACGGCCACGGGCTAGACCGACTCGGCGAAATAGGGCTCGGTCGCGCGAAACACCAGGACACCGGCGGCCAGGAAGGCCACCGCAGCAACCAGGGGATACCACAGCGCCGCGGCGTCGAGCTTGTCGCCGCCCAGCAGGCCGGCGCGGGCGAGGTCGAACAGCGACACCAGGGGATTCAGATTGTAGAGAGCCCTGAATCGATCAGGCACCACGGAGTCCGCGTACGCCACCGGCGTGAGCAACAGCCAGACGCGCACGCCGAGATCCACGAGGTGGCCGACGTCGCGGTAGAACACGTTCAGGGCGGAGCTGATGAGCGCGATACCGGTGGCCATGGTCACAAGGATCAACACAATCGGCAGCAGTACCCAGATCTGCGGCGACGGGGCGATCCGTTGGATCACCATGAGCAGCACGAGCATCACCGCCGCGAGCAGCGAGTCGATCATGGCTCCCACGATTGCCGCGAGGGGCAGCGTCGCTTTCGGAAACGGCGCGTGGGCGACCAGGCCGCCTTCGCTTTGGACGGCGCGTGCGCCGCGGGAGATCGCTCCCGCCACGAAGCTCCAGAGCACCACGCCCGAGAACGCGAACAACGGGTACGGGTGGCCATCCGACGGTGCACCCAGAAACGCTCCGAACACCAGCACGTAGACGCCAAGCTCGACCAGCGGGCGGCCGAACACCCACAGCGCCCCGAAGAAGGTCTGTTTGTAGCGGGATTTGAGGTCCCGGAGGATGAGCTGGGTGAGGAGGTCCCGGAAGCGCGACAGGCTCGTCACGGCTGCAAAGCTAACGACACCCTGCCCGGTGTGCGACCGGCGGCATCATCGCCGCATCCTGACATCGCCGCTGCAACTTTTTGTGGCGTTCACGCGTCAAAGGAGGTGACCACGCCGTCGCTCGTGGCTTTGCGAAGAAGGAGGGTCTCATGCGTGGCATCACAGTGTCGCTCGCGGCCGTCTTGACGCTCGGCGTCGTGCTGTTGAGCCGCCGGGCGACTGCAGCAGACCGGTCGGCGCACTGGCGGGTGACCGAACCCCGTGCGGCTCCGGCGGCGGTACCGGCCGACAAGGTGTGGTACGGCGGCACGCTCGCGCCGATCACCGTTGAGGGCGTGCAACCTCGACCGGCCGCGGCCCATCCCGCACATGACTGCGCCGCGGTCGAAAGCTGACTCGGCGAGCCGGGGCTGGGTCCGAAACCGGTATTGTCCATCCCCCGTAGGGTCGGCGAGATTCAGCAAGCGACCCCGCGGGGGATACGTATGAACGGCAAGGAATTCTGGCTCCGGTGGCGCCGCGACATCGTGCGCGGCACGGTGACGTTCGGTGTCGTAGTCGGCCTCGGGTTGGTGATCACCTCGATGGTGCGACGCGGACGCGAGGAGTTCACCGGCCTGCAGCAGGCGCTTCATTCCGATTTCCTGGCACCCGATCGTCAGCAGGCGACGCCCTGGACCTACACGGCGCCGCTCGCCCCCGAGCGGACGCTGTGGTTGCGCAGCATCAACGGTCCGATCGTGGTCGAGCCGACCGACGGCCGGTCGATCGAAGTGCGGGCGGAACGGACCTTCAAGCGTTCGTCGGTCGACTCGGTGCGGATCGTGACCACGGAAACCGCCAACGGGATAACCGTGTGTGCGGTGTGGCCCGGCGCCTCCCAGGCGTGCGGTCCCGACGGTCGCTACAACCGGGAGGGCGGACTGCACGGCAACGACGTTGCCGTGCTGTTGACCGTCCTCCTTCCCGAGGGCGTGAAGCTCGACGCCTCGACGGTCAACGGGGGGATCGAGGTGCAAGGGGCTTCGGCGCCGGTCGAGGCGGGGACGGTGAACGGAGACGTCCAGGTGGAAACCACGCGCGGGCCGGTACGCGCGGTGACCGTGAACGGCGACGTGCACGCCACCATTCGCGGCTTTGCTGGTCCGGGGGATGTGTCGGTGGCCACGGTGACCGGTGACGCGATCGTCGAGCTGCCCGCCGGCCTCGACGCCATGGTGGATGGGCACACGGTCACCGGCACCATCGCCACGGATTTCCCACTCACCGTGACGGGGAAGTTCGCCTCACACCACGTGAGGGGGACGCTCGGCACGGGCGGCCGCAAGATCCGTCTCAAGACCGTGACGGGCTCGGTGTCGCTGCGCCAGCTGGATTCCGCGACCGTGCCGGTCAGCCCGCAGCCGCCGGTCCCCCCGTCTCCAGGAACGCGGCGACCTCGCTCGGGAAGGTCCTGATGTCGATCGGCTTGGTGATGTAGCCGTCGAAGCCTGCCGCCAGCGCCTTGTCGCGATCGGCCGGCATGGCGTGGGCCGTGAGGGCGACCACTTTCCACCGG
>JBOHSO010000053.1:0-6511 GCA_050921685.1 Gemmatimonadales bacterium | reverse complement strand
GCCTCGGGAAGACCACGTTGGCACTGCTCATGGCGCGCGAGCTGAGCGTGAGCATCCGCATCACGTCGGGCCCGGTGCTGGAGCGGCCGGGCGATCTGGTGGGCATGCTCACCGGACTCAAGCCGGGTGACATCCTGTTCATCGACGAGGTGCACCGGCTGCGCCCCGCGCTGGAGGAGTTCCTCTATCCAGCGATGGAGGAGTTCCGCGTGGATGTGCGCATCGCGGACGGCCCGCACGCCCAGACGATCCCGATGCAGCTCGAGCGCTTCACCCTGATCGGCGCGACCACGCGATTCGGGCTGCTCACGCCGCCGATGCGGGCCCGCTTCGGGCTGGTCGAGCGGCTGCACTACTATCCGCCCGACGATCTGGTGCAGATCGTCAAGCGTTCGGCGGGGATCCTCACCGTGCCGGCCGATCCCGCCGGGATCCTGGAAATCGCGCGCCGCAGCCGCGGCACGCCACGCGTCGCCAACCGATTGCTGAAACGGGTGCGCGATTACGCCCAGGTGCGCGCCGGCGGCACGATCACCGCGGCCGTCGCCGCAGACGCACTGAAGCGGCTCGAGGTGGACGAATTCGGACTCGACGACATGGACTCGCGGATCCTCAAGACGATCATCGAGCAGTTCGAGGGCGGCCCGGTAGGCCTCACCACCATCGCCGCCGCGGTGGGCGAGGACCCCGGCACCCTGGAAGAGGTGTACGAGCCGTTTCTCATGCAACAGGGCTTCCTGGCACGCACGCCGCGCGGCCGCTGCGCCACGGCCGCGGCGTACCGCCACTTCGGATTCACGCCACCGGCGAAGAGCCCGGACCAGGCGAACATTTTTGACTGAATGCACCGTGCTTCCGACTTCGAGTACGAGCTCCCCTCTGACCTGATCGCCCAGGAGCCGCTCGCGGATCGCGCCGCGTCCCGGCTCCTGGTTCTGGAACGTGCCAGCGGTGCGGTCACCCACCGCCGCTTCTCCGACCTGGTGGAGCTCCTGGCGCCGGGCGACGTCCTCGTGGTGAACGCGTCCCGGGTGATCCCCGCTCGCTTGCATGGCACGCGCGAGTCCGGGATGCCGGCGGAGCTGCTGCTCGTCCGTGAGCAGGCCGACGGCACCTGGACCGCGCTGGGACACCCTGGCGGCAAACTGAAGCCGGGACGCCGCCTGCGGTTCGGGCCCGACAGCGAAGTCGAGATCCTGGAAGTGCTGGGTGGCGGTCTGCGGCGCGTGCGGTTTGTGGGAGCCCTCGACGCACGCGCCACGCTCGCCCGCTACGGGGAGGTGCCGCTGCCTCCGTACATTCACCGCCACCCCGCCGCGGCCGATCGCGAGCGCTACCAGACCGTGTACGCCACGCATGACGGCTCGGTGGCGGCGCCGACGGCGGGACTACACTTCACGCCCGCCTTGCTGGACCGATTGCGGGCGGGCGGCACGGCGGTCACGACCCTCGACCTGCACATCGGGCCGGGGACGTTCAAGCCGGTCGAGGTCGAGGACCTGGCGTGGCATCGGATGCACGGGGAGGCCTACGCAGTGAGCGAAGCCGCGGCGCAGGCGGTGACCCAGCGGCGAGACGCGGGCGGCAAGGTCTGGGCGGTGGGCACGACGGTCGTGCGCACACTCGAAACCGTCGCGGACGGTGCCGGCCGCGTCCAGGCCGGGGCCGGGGAAACGAGTCTGTTCATCCATCCGCCGTATCCGTTCCGGGTGGTGGACAGGGTGCTCACCAATTTCCACCTTCCGAGGTCCACCCTGCTGATGCTGGTGTGCGCATTTGGCGGATACGAAAACGTGATGCGGGCGTACCGCGAGGCAGTGCAGGAGCGATACCGGTTCTATTCGTATGGCGATGCGATGGCAATCCTCTGATTGCGGATATCCGCAATAGTCACTGTGTTCGAGTTCAGCCTCGACGCAACGTCCGGCCCCGCGCGCGCCGGCACCCTCACCCTGCCCCACGGCCGGGTCGAGACGCCGTGCTTCATGCCCGTCGGCACCCAGGGGACGGTGCGGGCCCTCTCACCCACCGATCTGAAGGCGGTCGGCGCCCGAGTGGTGCTCGCCAACACCTATCACCTCCACGTGCGCCCCGGCGAAGACGTGGTCGCCCAGCTTGGCGGGTTGCACACGTTCATGGGATGGGACCGGCCGCTGCTCTCCGATTCGGGCGGCTTCCAGGTCTTCTCGCTCGAGGGGTTCCGGCGCGTCGACGACGACGGCGTCGAATTCCAGAGCCACGTAGACGGCGCGCGACGGCGCCTCACTCCCGAGCGCGCCACCGAGATCCAGTGGACGCTCGGCGCCGACGTGGCGATGGCCTTCGATCACGTCGTCCCGGGCGGCGCGGATGTCACCGCCGCCCGGGATGCCATGGAGCGCACGTTGCGCTGGCTGGAACGGTGCGTGAAACGTCACCGAGAATTGACCGAGAGTGGGATCCGCCAGACGCTCTGGCCCATTCTCCAAGGCGGTACCCACCTGGAGCTCCGCCTCGAGGCCCTGCAGCGCATCAAGGACCTCGGCTCCTGGAGCGGTCTCGCCGTCGGCGGCCTTTCCGTCGGGGAAGCCAAGTCGCTGCTGTATGGGACGCTGGAAGGGCTCGAGCCGCGGCTCCCCGCGGCACTGCCCCGTTATCTTATGGGGGTGGGATTCCCCGAGGACTTAGTGGCGGCGGTGGAGCGCGGCGTTGACCTGTTCGACTGCGTCGCGCCGACCCGCATGGGCCGCAACGGCTCGGCGTTCACAGCCGACGGCCAGGTGAACATCCGCAATGCGGCGCACCGCACCGCCTCCGGGCCGCTCGACCCCACCTGCGACTGCGAGACGTGCACGTCCTTCTCGCGCGGCTACCTGCGGCACCTGATCACGGCCGAGGAGTTGTTGGGCTTGCGGCTCCTGTCACTGCACAACGTTCGCTACCTGATCCGGCTCGCCGACGAGGTGCGTCAGGCGATCCGCTCGGGCCACTTCGCCGCGTGGGCCGACGGCTGGCGCCACCGGTACCAGCAACCGGAACCCGCATGACACCGCCCCTGCTCGCCCTGCTGTTCGCCCCGTCCGGCCAGGCCGGACCCGGCCTCAGCGTCCTGCTGTTCCAGGTCGCGCTGATTTTCGGGATCTTCTACTTCCTCATCATTCGCCCACAGCGGCGCCAGCGACAGCAGCACGAGCGGCTGCTGGCGTCTCTGCAAAAAGGCGATCAGATCATCACCTCGGGCGGGATCGTCGGCGAGGTCGTGCACCTGAAGGACACCGAGGTCACGATCAAGAGCGGCGAGTCCAAGCTGGTGGTGCTGCGCGCCAACATCGCCAACGTATTGAATCGCACGGAGGTCGCGAAGTCCGCGTGAGTGTGCGTCTGCTGCACCTCCTCGGGTCGCCCGTGCTGCGCCAGCGCGCCGAGCCGGTCGCGGTGGTGGACGACGCCGCGCGCCGGCTCGTGGCCGATCTGTTCGAGACGATGTACGCCGCCAAAGGGGTCGGTCTCGCCGCCAACCAGATCGGCCTCGCCCGGCGCATCGCCGTGGTAGACGTGGGCGACGAGACGCCCCAGCCGATCGTGCTGATCAATCCGGTGATCGCTCACCGGGGGGACGAGACCGACGTGGCCGAGGAAGGCTGCCTCTCGGTGCCCGAGATCTTCGGGGACGTCGAACGTCCGGTAGGCGTGGTGCTGGAAGCCCTCGACCGGGACGGCCAACCGTATCGTTTGGAGACCACGGGATATCAGGCACGGGCCATCCAGCACGAAATCGATCATCTGGACGGTGTGCTGTTCCTCGACCACCTGTCGGCGGTCAAGCGGGCGTTGCTCCTCGCCAAGTGGAAACGCCTGCGCAAGGGCGAGAGCGGCCACCTCAAGGAGGTGACGCCGCAGCCGGCCGGCGAGCTGTAGTGGTCGTCGTGTTCTTCGGGACCCCCGACTTCGCGGTCCCGTCGCTCCGGGCGCTGGTGGGCGAGGGGTTCGATGTCCGGGCGGTGGTGACGCGACCCGATCGTCCGCAGGGGCGGTCCCGCTCCTCCCTCGTCGCTCCGCCCGTGAAGACGGCCGCCCTCTCCGAGGGTCTGGACGTGTTACAGCCCGAGCGACCTACCGACGGCGATCTGCTGCGCCACCTGCGCCAGCTCGCGCCCGACGTCGGGGTGGTCGTGGCGTATGGGCATTTGCTCAAACCCGAGCTGCTCGAGATCCCGCGCCGCGGGATGGTGAACGTGCACCCCTCGCTCCTCCCCGCGCTGCGTGGCGCAGCGCCGGTCGAGTGGGCGATCCTGCAGGGCCTCGAAACGACGGGTGTCACGATCATGCAGTTGGATGCCGGGATGGACTCCGGGCCGATCCTCCACCAGATCCCGCATCGCCTGGTGCCCGGTGTGACGGGCGGCGAGCTGTCGGCGCACCTTGCCGAGATGGGCGCGCAGGCGCTGGTCGAAGCGCTGGTGCTGTGGGACCAGGGCGGCCTCCGGCCGGTCCCGCAGGATCCCTCCAGGGCGACCTACGCCCCGAAGCTCACGCGCGAGATCGCACGGATCGATTGGACCAAGCCCGCGGCGGTGATCGCGCGGCAGACGCTCGCGCTCGATCCGCGTCCCGGCGCGTGGGCCACGCTCGACGGTCGCGAGGTGAAGCTCTACGAAGGCCGCGTCGGCGAGGGGCAGGGCCAGCCCGGTGCCGTGCTGGCGGCCGACCGCCGGCTTGCGATCGCCTGCGGTGAGACGGCGGTGGAGGTGGAGGAGGTCCAACCCGCCGGCGGCGACCGGATGGCCGCGATCGACTGGATCCGCGGCCGGGGGGTGGCGGCCGGTCAGCGCTTCGGGTGAGACCGCCCCTTCCCCGACTGCACGCGATCACGGACGAGCACGTGGCGCGACGGCCGGCACTCGAGTCGGCGGCGCGCGCGCTCGTCGGCGGCGCGGGCCCCGACCTCGCGTTGCACGCCCGCGGGCGCACCCTGTCCGGCCTCGAGCACTACCGCCTCGCCCTCCGCTTGACGATCGATCCGGCGATCCGCCTGTTCGTGAACGACCGCCTCGACGTCGCGCTCGCCGTGCAGGCGAGCGGCGTCCAGCTCCCTCGAGGGAGTCTCCCTCCAAGCGCGGCTCGCCGCCTCGATGACCGCTGGTGGATCGGCTGCTCGGTGCACTCCCTCGGCGAAGCCCGGTCCGCATTGGACGAAGGAGCCGACTATCTTTTGGTGGGACCGGTGTACCCAACAGCGACGCATCCGGGCGTCTCGCCTTTGGGCCTCGGGCCGTTGCGCGAGATCGTCGGCCTGGGGATCCCGGTGATCGCGATCGGGGGCGTGACGCCGCAACGGGCGGCGGAGCTGCGAAGGACGGGCGCGCACGGCGTCGCTGCGCTGCGCGCGCTGTGGGATGCCGCCGATCCGAGCGCCGCGGCCCGGGAGATGATGCTGGCGATGGATCACACATGACCGAGACTTCCACGATCGAAGTCGTCGTCAATGGCGCGCCCCGCGCCGTGCCGGCGGGGGCCACGCTGCTGGAGCTGCTCGCCCAGCTCGGGCTCGATCCGCGAGCCGTGGTGGTCGAGCATAACCGGGCGATCGTTCGGCGCCCGAGCCTCGGGCAGGTGCGCGTGGCGTCGGGCGACGCGATCGAGCTGGTGCACTTCGTGGGAGGCGGTTGAGCATGACGCCCGCCGTGGAGCCGGTGCACGACACGCCCTTCACGATCGGGGGACGGGCGTTCGAGTCCCGTCTCATGGTCGGCACGGGGAAGTACCAAACCAACGAGGTGATGGTGCGCGCGATCGAGGCGAGCGGCGCCGAGATCGTGACCGTCGCGGTGCGCCGCGTGACCCTCGACCGCTCGCGGGACGAGAGTATCCTGCATCATCTCGACCCCAAGCGGTTCTTCTTGTTGGCGAACACGGCGGGCTGTTACGCCGCCGAAGACGCGGTGCGCTACGCGCGACTGGCGCGCGAAGCGGGGTTCAACGAGTTCGTCAAGCTCGAGGTCATCGGCGACCAGGAGACGCTGCTTCCTGACGTCGCCGGGCTGCTCGATGCGGCCCGCGTACTCGTGCGCGAAGGCTTCAAGGTGCTGGCCTACACCAATGAAGACCTGATCAGCGCGCTGCGACTCGAAGACGCCGGCTGCGCGGCGGTGATGCCGCTCGCGTCGCCGATCGGCAGCGGCCTGGGCCTCCTCAACCCCGTCAGCGTCCGCACCATCAAACGTCGTCTGGCCGTCCCGGTGGTGGTGGACGCGGGCGTGGGGACCGCGTCGGACGCCTGCCTCACGATGGAACAAGGCGTCGACGGCATCCTGATGAACACGGCGCTCGCGGCAGCGCGCGATCCGGTGGCCATGGCGCACGGGATGCGGCTCGCCGTCGAAGCCGGCCGGGCGGCATTCCTCGCGGGGCGCATGCCGCGCCGCGAGGTAGCGGTGCCTTCCTCGCCCGTCGAGGGGATGCTGGATTAGGGGCGCGACCGCCGCGCGGCGTGCAGCCCTCGACATCCTGCGGGCCGTCCACGCCGGCGCTC
>JBOHSO010000052.1:0-3406 GCA_050921685.1 Gemmatimonadales bacterium | reverse complement strand
CCGGCAGGGTCGTCACCCCGGCGTCCCGCATGGCGACGAGCACATCGCGGGTGGACAGCTTCTCGATCCGCGCCAGGTGCGCCACCTCGACCGCCGTGAGCGCCTTGATGTGGACGTCGGGGTGCCGCTGCTTCAACCCCCGGAACATGTCGAGGTAATAGGAGAGCCGGAGCTTGGGATGGAGCCCGCCGACAATATGGAACTCCCGCGTCGGGTTGGCCCGGGCCGCGTCCGCTTCGGCGAACACGTCCTCGAGGCTGCGCGTGTACGCCCCGTCCTCCTGCGGCATGCGCGCGAACGAGCAGAACACGCAGGTGTTGCGCAACACGCACACGTTGGTCGGGTTGATGTGCTGGTTAGCGGCGAAGCTGACGCGGTCGCCGTTGCGGCGGCCATTGGCCAGGTCGGCGAGGGCGCCGATGGTCAGCAGGTCGGGGGAGTCGAACAGCGCCAGCGCATCGGCGCGGGTGAGCCGCTCGCCGCGCTCGACCTTGTCGCTGACGGGGCGGAGCGCGGGATCGAGCCGTGCGGACGCGGTCACGGCGCCCGGCGCACGGCGAGCGTGACGTTGTGCCCGCCAAACCCGAAGGAATTCGACAGCGCGACCTCCACTGAACGGTGCACCGCCTGGTTCGGAGCCGAATCGAGGTCGCAGGCGGGATCGGGCGTGAACTGGTTGATGGTGGGAGGAATCACGCCGTGGTGCACGGTGAGTGCGCACACGGCGAACTCGAGCGCCCCGGCGGCGCCCAGCAGGTGCCCGGTCATCGACTTGGTCGACCCGAACACGAGCTTCTTCGCCTGGTCGCCGAACACGGCCTTCACGGCCGCGGTCTCGGCGGCGTCGCCGTGCGGCGTGGAGGTGCCGTGGGCGTTGATGTAGGCCACTTGCTCGGGGCGGATGCCGCCGTCTTCCATCGCGAGCCGCATGGCGCGCTGCGCGCCTTCGCCGTCGGGCGAGGGGGCGGTGATGTGGTAGGCGTCGGCGGTCATGCCGTAGCCGACCATTTCGGCATACACCTTGGCGTTGCGCCGCTTGGCGTGATCCCACTCCTCCAGGATCACGATCGCCGCGCCGTCGCCCATCACGAAGCCGTCGCGGTCCTTGTCGAACGGCCGGCTGGCCGTGGCGGGGTCGTCGTTGCGCTCCGACAGCGCTTTCATGTTCGCAAACGAGGCGAGCGCGAGCGGCGTGATCGCCGCCTCCGAGCCGCCGCTGATCATCACGTCCGCCTCACCGTGCTGGATCAGCCGGAACGCGTCGCCCAGCGAGTGGCCCGACGTGGCGCACGCCGACACGGTGCAGTAGTTGGGCCCTTTGGCGCCGTAGCGCATCGACACCACCGCCGAGGCCACGTTCGCCATGAACATGGGGACGAAGAAGGGCGACACGCGGCTCGGCCCTTTCTCGAGGTAGGCCCGCATGTTCTCCTCGAACGTCGCCAGCCCGCCCGTCCCGGTGCCGATGATGACGCCCACGCGCTGCAGGTCCACCTTGCTCCAGCTCTGCTCCAGGCAGGCGTCGGTGACGGCCTGCACGGCCGCCGCCATGGCGAACTGGGTGAACAGGTCGTAGCGGCGGACCTCCTTCTTGTCCAGGTACGGGCTCGGGTCGAATTGCTTCACCTCGCACGCGAACTTCACCGGCAGCTCGGCCGGATCGAAGCGCGTGATCGGCCCCGCCCCGGAGCGGCCCGCGAGCATGCCGTCCCACGTGGCCTGCACCGTGTTCCCCAACGGCGACACGAGCCCGAGGCCCGTGACCGCGACCCGCCGTTTCACGCCGCGTCCCGCCTCACTTCCCCATCTTGTCGTGCAGGTACTTCATCGCGTCGCCGACGGTGCGCAGCTTCTCGGCCTCCTCGTCCGGGATGTCGATGTCGAACTCCTTCTCGAAGGCCATCACCAGCTCGACGGTGTCGAGGCTGTCCGCGCCGAGATCCTCCATGAAGCTCGCTTCGGATTTGAGCTTGTCGCGCTCCACCCCGAGCTCCTCGACGATGATGTCCTTCACCTTTTCCTCGAGCTGCTTCATGTCCATTGCCATGTTGAGCCTCGCGCGGAGGGTTGAGAGTCCGGCCCTACATCACCATCCCGCCGTCGACTACGAGCACCTGGCCCGTAATGTAGCTCGCGAAGTCGGAGGCGAGAAAGAGCACGGCGTTGGCGACATCCGTCCCGGTCCCGAGCCGGGCGAGGGGAATCGCCGCCTGCAGGGTCTGCTTGGCGTCGTCGGGAAGGTCTCGCGTCAACTCGGTGTCGATGTAGCCCGGCGCCACGGCGTTGACCAGCACGTTGCGCGACGCCAGCTCCTTGGCGACCGCCTTGGTGAACCCGATCAGCCCGGCCTTGGAGGCGGCGTAGTTGGCCTGGCCCTTGTTGCCGATCAGCCCGACCACGCTCGTGATGTTCACGATGCGGCCCCAGCGGCGCTTGATCATGCCGCGCGCGGCGAGCTTGGTGACGAGAAACGCACCCTTGAGATTCGCGTCGAGCACCGCGTCCCAGTCGTCCTCCCCGATGCGGAACAGCAGGTTGTCCTTCTTGATCCCGGCGTTGTTCACCAGGACGTCCACCGGGCCCAGGTCGCGCTCCACCGCCTCGAGGGCGTGCACGACCTCCGTCGCGTCGGAGACGTCGCAGCGATAACCCTTCGCGTGCGCGCCCAGCTGCCCCGCGGCCGCCACCGCTCTCGCCTCGTCGCGCCCGAAAATGGCCACCTTGCTCCCCACCTCGTGGAGCGCCGTGGCAATGGAAAACCCGATGCCCCTGCTGCCACCCGTCACCACCGCCACTTTTTCGGAAAGGTCTGGGGTCACGCGGCCACCCCACCCAATTGTTTCATCCAGCCTCCAAAAAGGCCGCGATCTCATCGGCACTTCCCAGCGAGATCACGTTCGCTCTCGGGACGATCCGTCGCAGCAAACCAGCCAGCACCGCCCCCGGTCCGATCTCGATGAACCGCGCTCCGTCTCCCGCCTGCTCCGCCGCCCGCTGCATGCACTCGACCCAGCGCACTGGCGTGGTGAGCTGGTCGGCGAGCGTGCGGCGCGCCCGGGCCGCGTCCTTCACCGCTTCCGCGGTGGCGTTGGCGATCACCGGAAACGCGGGGTCGGAAAACTCCGCCTTGTCGAGGGCGAGCCGCAGCGCGTTCGCGGCCGGAGCCATGAGCGGCGAATGGAACGCGCCGCTCACCTTCAGCGGCATCACGCGCTTGGCCCCGCGCACCTTGCACGCCTCCGCCGCCTTCGTCACGGCAGCGGGGTCGCCCGAGATCACCGTCTGGTCGGGGGCGTTGAGATTGGCGGCGACCACCACCGCCCCGGGGCTCGACGCCGCCGAGCACGCTTCCTCGACCTGCGCCGTGGGCAGTCCGAGCACCGCCGCCATCGTGCCGCGACGCTCG
>JBOHSO010000051.1:0-6678 GCA_050921685.1 Gemmatimonadales bacterium | reverse complement strand
GGGGCATAGGGGCGGAGCAGCTGCAACAGCCGGACACCGCGGCCCATTCTACCGGGCTCCTCCCGGCGTGGCGCGGCGCGGCGTCAACAGCGCCACCGGCAGGATCATCTCCTCCGGGGTGACGCCGCCGTGCAGGAACGACCCGCGGTAGCGCGCCTGGTATTCACGCAGCTTGGTGGGATAGACGAAGAAACGATCGCCGGTGGCGATCAGCAGCCGCACCCCCAGGCCCTGCGCCGGGAGGCCCCAAGACTTGAGATCGTCCACCGCAATTGCCGCTTCCGGATCCTCCGCCCGCAGGTCTTCGCCGAATTTGTAACGCAGGTTCGCCGTCGCGTCGCGCTTGGCGAACACGGTAGCCGGCGTCTCGCAATGGATCGAGCCGTGGTCGGTGGTGAGCAGCACCGGCACACCGCGCCGCTCCGCCTCCTGCAGCGCGGCGCGCAGTGGGGAGCGCTCGAACCAGGTGCGGGTGACGCCGCGCAGCGCCGCCGCGTCGCGCGCCACCTCGTACAGGATCGCGCTCTCGGAGCGCCCGTGGGTCAGGAGATCGATGAAGTTGAAGACCAGCGCCGTAACGCCGTCTTGCGCCAAATGCGCCGGCAGACGCCTCAACAGCTCACCCCCGTCGGCGGAGGAGAACAGCTTCTCGTAGCGCACCGGCACCGGCCGTCCCAGGAGGTCCTCCAACTGCTCGGTGAGCAGCTGCGGCTCGTAGGTGTTGAGGCTCTCCTCGTCGCTCGGCTGGCCCCACCAGTCAGGGTGCCGGGCGGCGATCTCCATCGGATACATCCCGGAAAAGATCGCGTTGCGCGAAAACGGCGTGGCGGTGGGCAGGATGCTGTAGTAGTGGGATTCCTCGACGTCGAACAGCGGGGTCACGAGGTCCTTCAGCACCTCCCATTGGTCGAGGCGCAAGCAGTCCACGACCACGAAGAGCGCTCGGCCAGTCCGGCGGAGCACCGGAATGAGGAACTCCGCGCCCACGTCCACCGAGAGCGGCGGGCGGTCGCCTTCAGGGTTGGCGAGCCAGCGGGGGTACTGGTGACGGATGAAGTCGACGAAGTCCCGGCGCAACCCGCCTTGCAGGGACGCGAGGGCCTCCGAGAGACCCGGCTCGTTCCCGGCCGAGAGGCGCACTTCCCAGCGGGTGAGCTCCACCACCAGCTCGATCCACTCCCGCCAGGCGAGAGCGGCGCCACGGCGCGCCTCAAGCTCGCGGAACCGCGTCACGAAATCGCGCGCCAGGCGCTGCTGGCGGATGCGGTCGCCCTCGACCAGCCGGGTGACGACGGAGAGAATCTGGCGTGGGTGGACCGGCTTCACGAGGTAGTCGTCCACTTCGACGCCGATCGCCTCGCGCAGCGTCGCTTCGTCTTCGCTCTGCGTCACCATCACCACGGGCATGGCGGGGTCGATGGAGCGGATCTCGGCGAGCAGCTCGAGCCCGCGTCGCCCCGGCATCTGCTCGTCGAGCAACACCACGCTGTAGGGTTGGCGGCGCAGCAGGGCCAGCGCGTCGTCGCCGTGGGCCGCCTGCTCGACGGCGAACCCCTGCTCCTCGAGAAAGCGGACGTGGGCGGCGAGGCCGTCCACCTCGTCATCCACCCAGAGGATGGTCTTCGGGCGGGGCATCGACCGCGAAAACTAGTCCGGCTGGCGGAGCCGGGCAACGCATCCGTACTTTTCCCGCGTGTCGTGCTTCCTGCTCGTCCGCTTCAGCTCCATCGGCGACGTGCTCCTCACCACCCCGCTCGTCCGCCGTCTGCGCACCCGCTACCCCGACGCGCGGCTCGTGTTCGTGACCAAGCGCGCCATGGCACCCCTCCTGGTCGACAACCCGCATCTCTCCCGAGTCGAGGCCCTCGAACCGGGCGAACCGCTCCGCGCCCTCGCGCACCGGTTGTCAGCGCTCGGGCCCACGCGCGGACTCGACCTGCACGGCAGCGCGCGCAGCGCCGCCCTGCAGCTGCTGGTCCACTGCCCGTGGCGCGGCTATTCCAAGCGCAAGATCGCGCGCGGCATGCTGGTTGCCACGAAAATCGACCTGTACGGCCAGCGCGTGCCCGTGGCGGAGCGCTACTTCGCGGCGGCCCGGGGCTTGGACGTGCGGCCCGACGGCCTTCCGCCCGAATTCTTCCTCGGGCCCCCGGCGCGGGAACGGGTGGGTCGCTGGCTCGCGGAGCGCGGCGTGAACGATTCACCCCTCGCGGTGCTCGCACCCGGGGCGGCACACTTCACCAAACGCTGGCCGATGGACCGCTGGATCGCGCTCGCCGAACGGCTGCGGGCGCGCGGGTACGCGCTGGCGGTTGTGGGTGGGCCGGAAGACCGGGCCATGGCGCAGGACCTGGCGACGCTAGCCGCCAGCACCGCGGGCGAGTTCGCGTTGCAGGAGACGGGCGCGTTGCTCGAGCGCGCGCGCGTCGCGATCTCGGGCGACACCGGAGTGATGCACATGGCGACGGCGGTCGGAACGCCGGTCGTGGCACTGTTCGGGCCCACCGTCGGACAGTTCGGGTTCTTCCCGTATTCCACCAAGGCGACGGTACTGCAGCGCGATTTGACCTGCCGTCCATGCACGGCGATGGGCGGCCCGCGCTGCCCCATGGGCCATCATCGCTGCCTCACCGACATCGCGCCGGACGAGGTTGCCGCCGCCGTGGAGCGGCTGGTCGCGTGAGCCTGGCCGAGACGGGGAGCGAGGCTCGCCTCGTGGGGCTGGTCGCCGATGCCGAACGCGGCCCTCGGCGTGATGGACTGTTCGCGCTGTGGCTCGTGCTCCGGGTAGCCGAGGCGTTGCTCCCGCCCCATCCCGTGAGTCTCAAGAACCACCGCCGGCGCCTCCAAGCGTTGGAAACCCGCCTGGGCGGCCTGGCCCTCCCGGCGCCACTCAAGCGCGCGCTCGCCGCGTCCCGCGCGCACCTCGAGCCCGGCACGCCCGCCGCGGCGGTGGTCGCACTCAGCCAGCTCGTCGCCCCGATTCAGGAAGTGCTGGGCCATGAGGCGGCGGAGGCGCTCGCGACCGCGCTGCGCGCCGCGCGCTTACATTAGGAAGGCCATGAGCACGCACCGCCCGCCGCGACGCCCTACGCCCGAATCGCTGGTGCAGCGCGTCGATGCGCACCAGCCGGGAGCGGTCTCGCGTGACACCGTGCCGACGGGGTTTCCGTCCGTCGACCGGTTGCTCGGCGGTGGGCTGCGTTGCCGCGACCTGATCGTGCTGGGCGGCGACATCGGCGCGGGGAAGTCCTCACTGGCGCTCGGCCTCGCGCTACGGGTCGCGCAGCAGGACTTGGGCGTCGCCTTCTATTCCGGAGAAATGGACGAGGAGCGCCTGATGGAACGGGCACTCGCCATCGAGGGGCGCGTCTCGGTGGATGAGTTGCGCACAGCGCAGCTGAACGACCAGATGCGCGCCGGCATCGGCGCGGCGGCCGTTCGGCTGCGCGGCCTCCCGCTCGCGTTATTGCCGCTCGCCGCGCCCGACTTGGAGACGGCCGTCACCCGCCTCGATGCGCTCGATCGCCTCGCGCTCGTCGTGATGGATTACCTGCAGCTCGTTCCGCCACCCGCGGGCTCGGCGGCCGGCGCCCAGGACGAAGAAATGGCCGCCACTCTGCGGCGGCTCAAGGCGCTGGCGCTCGAGCGTCAGGTCGCGCTGGTGGTGGTTGCCCAGCTCCCGAAATTCGCGACCGGCCGTACGAACCTCCGCCCCAGCCTCGACGACTTCGGCCACCTGGGCGCGGTGAAGCAGCACGCCGACGTGGTGCTCGGCCTCTTCCGGGAGGACATGTATCACCCCGGGTACGGCGTGGACGGCGCGACCGAGCTGCACGTGGCGAAGAACCGCAACGGCCCGACCGGGTTCGTCGACTTGTACTTTTACCGGCACTGGATGCGATTCGAGGACATGGTCGACCCGGATCGGTGACGAGTCGCCACCGGTCACCTCGACGAGTCGGCCACGGCCGTCGAATCCGGACCGGCCACGTCCGCTCCGATCACCAAGTAGGTCGTCCCCTCCCCCCCCTCAGTCGGTCGCAACGAGAGCCAGAGCGGCTGCTCCCCCTTGATCGCCACGATGGCGATCGAGCCGTCCCGGTTGGTGAGATCACTCTCCACCGTCCAGCCGTTCAGCGACAGCGACTGGCGGAACCAGCGGGCCACTCGTTCTGGCGGGTCCTTCGAGGTCAGGGTCACCTGTGCCGCCTCTTCACCGGCGGCGACGTCGATGGTGACGGACTGCGGATACACGAGGACGCCATGCAACGTCTTCCGGACCATGGATTGGGGATCCGGGCCGCGGCGTCGCTCGCAGCTCGCGCTGACCGCGATGGCGACGAGGAGCGACAAGCACGTTCGGGTCATGAGCGCCGTATGGTACCCGTGGCGTGGGCAGACGGTCAAGCAGTAAGTTGAGGGAAGGGTGTCGAGGATCGCCATGGCCGGCCACAGCAAATGGAAGCAGATCAAGCGGAAGAAAGCGGCGACCGACGCGAAGCGCGGCGCCGTGTTCACCCGGCTCATCCGGGAAATCACGATCGCGGCGAGGTCGGGCGGCGGCGATCCGGACGGGAACCCGCGACTGCGCACGGCGATCGACGCCGCCAAAGCCGAGAACATGCCCGGGGACAATATCGACCGGGCCGTGAAGAAAGGCACGGGTGAGCTCGAAGGGGTCGAGTATCAGGAGGTCACCTACGAGGGCTACGGCCCCGGCGGGGCCGCGATCCTGATCGAGTCCGTCACGGACAACCCGAACCGGACCGTCGCCGACATCCGCCATCAATTCACGCGGCACGGCGGAAACCTCGGCGCCGCCAATTCGGTCGCGTGGATGTTCGACCGCAAAGGCCAGATTCTTCTGGACGCGACGAAGGCGGACGAGGACACGGCCATGGAAGCGGTGCTCGAGGCCGGCGCCGAGGATTTCGTGAAGGATGGCGACACCATCGTAGTCACCACCCCGGTCAACCAGCTGCACGCCGTCCGGCAGGCCCTCGCGGGGAAGCGGCTTCCGGTGCAGAGCGCCGAGATCGCGCTGCTCCCGAAGCGCACCGTCAAAGTCCAGGGGGCCGACGCGAAGCGGCTGCTCGCCCTGATGGAGGCACTCGAAGAGATGGACGACGTCGCGAAGGTGTTTTCGAACTTCGACATCGACGCCGAAGCGATGGCCGAGGTCGGCGGGTGACGTGAGGGTCCTGGGGATCGACCCCGGCACCTCGGTCACCGGCTACGGGATTGTCGAATACGGCAACGGCACCCCGCGCTTCGGGCGTCTCGTCGAGTGCGGCGTCATCCGGTTGGTGAAGCGGAGCCCGCTCTCCCGCCGCCTCGCCGAGCTGCACGATGAAATCACCCATCTGATCGTTCGCCATCAACCCACCGCACTCGCGCTCGAGAACGCCTATTACCACAAGAACGTGCGCACCACGCTGGTGCTGGGCCACGCGCGCGGGGTCGTGCTGCTCGCGGCCGAGCAGAACCGGTTGGCGATCGCGGAGTATCCGCCCGCCACCGTGAGGAAGGCCGTCGTGGGCGTGGGAGGAGCGCCCAAGGCGCAGGTGGCGGCCATGGTCGCCCGGCTGTTGCACCTGAAGCACGCGCCCCGTCCGGCCGACGCAGCGGACGGGGTGGCCGTGGCGCTGGCGTATATCATCCGCTCGTGATCGCCTCCGTATCGGGTCGCCTCGCCGCCCGGAGCGCCGACCGCGTCGTGGTGCAGACCGCCGGCGGCGTCGGGTACGAGATCGTCGTGCCGCTCGGCGTGATGGAGCGGCTGCCGGGCGTCGGCGAGCCCGTCACCCTCGCCACCGAGCTGGTGGTGCGCGAGGACGGCTGGGCCCTGTACGGCTTCCTCGAGCCGACCGAGCGCCGCCTGTTCCAGCGGCTGCTCACCGTAACGGGGGTAGGCCCGAAGATCGCCGTGGCGATTCTGTCGACGCTCGGCGCCGAGCGCGGCGCCAAGGCAATCCAGAAACGGGACATCGCGGCGCTCTCATCGGTGAGCGGCGTCGGCCGGAAGCTCGCCGAACGGCTGGCGCTTGAACTCGGTGACAAGCTGGGCGAGCTTGTGGGCGGCGGGCCCCCGCCGATCACCGGCCCCGCCCAAGCGGCGCTCTTCGCGCTCGAGCGTCTCGGGTACGGGACCGGGGAAGCCGAACGGGCGCTGCGCCAGGCGCTCGCCGGCGATGGCGACGCCGCGGGCGACGCCGAAGCGCTCGTCCGTCGCGCCCTGCAGGTTCTCACCACCACGTGACCAGGACGATGACCGCCGCATCGATGACCACCGCCGAATGGATTTGCACCCGCTGCGGCTCGACGAACCGCAAGCTCCTGCCGCAGGGCGTCACCAAGAGCGCCGACGCCTGTCTCACCTGCCGCACGCGGCACGAGATCGAGGCCGACGTGAGACCGGTGCGCTGGAAATCCCGGCCGAAGGCGAGGTGACCGGCGGGACCATGGCACGGCCCGAGATCACCACGCCCGAGGTGCTCCCCGACGAGCGCGTCAGCGACGCCGCTCTGCGCCCGTCGAGTCTGGACGAGTTCGTGGGCCAGACCAAGGTCAAGGAGTCGCTGCAGATCGCGATCGACGCGGCCAAGCGGCGGAAGGAACCGCTCGACCACGCGCTGTTTTTCGGCCCCCCCGGCCTCGGGAAGACCACGTTGGCAC
>JBOHSO010000050.1:0-5676 GCA_050921685.1 Gemmatimonadales bacterium | reverse complement strand
TGGAACAGCAACGACTCCTGGGGACGGACGCGGTGGCGGTGCCGCCGGCGCCCGCGACGGCGTCGCCAAGTCCCGCGGCGGGCTCCCCGGAGCCGATCGCCGCTCCCGGCGCCGTGGCACCCGGTGTGAGCGGGTTTCCCCCGCCGGGACTGACCTACGATCCCCCGGCTCAGGATTTGTTCAGCACCGATCCGCTGCAACAGGCGGCGACGCTCGCCACCGTCGCGGAGCTGGTGGCGGCCTGCACCCGGTGCCGCCTGTGCGAGAGCCGGTCTCACACAGTGCCGGGCGAGGGCGCTGCGACCGCCCAGCTGGTGGTGGTCGGCGAAGGGCCGGGCAAGACCGAAGACGAGACCGGGCGGCCGTTCGTGGGACAGGCCGGGGAGCTGCTCACCAAGATCCTGGCGGCGATCGGGCTGGCCCGGGAGCAGGTCTTCATCTGCAATGTGGTGAAATGCCGCCCCCCGCAGAACCGCACGCCCCTGTACGACGAGATCAGCTCGTGTGTGCCATACCTGTTTCACCAGCTGGAGATCCTGCACCCGAAGGTGATTCTCGCGATGGGGAACACCGCGGCCCAAACCCTGTTGAACACGAAGCAGTCGCTCGGCGCGCTGCGTGGGAAAACGCATCGCTTCCGAGGGATTCCCGTGATCGTGACCTATCACCCGGCCGCGCTGCTCCGAAACCCGAACTGGAAGAAACCGACCTGGGATGACGTCCGCACCGCCCACCGTCTCCTCGACGGCTGATCCCGACTACACGGGGCGACGCGCCCCCTGGAGCAACGAAGCCGAGCAGGCCGTGCTCGGCGCCATGCTGCTCGACCAAGACGCCGCGCTCAAGGCGGCCGAGCTGCTGGACGACACGCTGTTCCACAAGGAGGCGCACCGGATTCTGTTCCGCGCGATGGTGAGTCTCAGCGAGCGCGGGGACGTGATCGATCCGGTCACGCTGCGCGAGGAGCTTGCCAAACGCGGCGACCTGGATCGAGCCGGGGGCATGGAGTACCTCGCCGCGCTCATCGACATCGTGCCCACCGCAGCCAACGTCGAGTACCACACACGCATCGTCCGGGACAAGGCGGTATTGCGCCGGCTCGTGGAGGCGGCCACCGAGATCATTCAGGACGTGTACGAGAGCCGCGGCGAATCGGGCGAAGTGCTCGACAACGCCGAGCACCGGATCTTCCAGGTGGCCCAGTTCCGCCGCTCCGAGGATTTCTCGCGCCTCAAGGAGCTGATCTGGCCCACCATGGAGCGCATCGAGAAGCTGCAGGGGAATGCCGGCGCCTTGACCGGTGTCCCGAGCGGCTTTCTCGACCTGGACGCCTTGACCGCCGGCTTTCAGAAGGCGGACCTCGTGATCCTCGCGGCGCGGCCCTCGATGGGGAAGACCGCGTTCGCGTTGAATGTGGTGCAGCACGCGGCCATCGATCGCAACCTGCCGGTCGCGATCTTCTCACTGGAGATGTCCAAAGACCAGCTGGTCCAGCGTCTGCTGTGCTCGGAGGGGCTGGTGGACGCGCAGCGCCTGCGGCGGGGCATGCTCCGCGATGAGGACTACCCCAAGCTCGCCCGTGCCGCCGGACTCCTGAGCTCAGCCCGAGTCTGGGTCGATGATTCGGCTGCGCTGACGCCACTCGGCATGCGCTCCAAAGCGCGCCGTCTCAAGGCAGAGCACGATATCGGGCTGGTCGTAGTGGACTACCTCCAGCTCATGCAGGGGCCGCACGACCTCGAGAACCGCCAGCAAGAGATCTCCTACATCTCGCGCTCGCTCAAGGCGCTGGCCAAGGAGCTCGACGTTCCGGTGCTCGCCCTGTCGCAGCTCTCGCGCGCGCCAGAGCAACGCGGCGGCGAGCACCGCCGGCCTCAGCTATCCGACCTGCGTGAATCCGGTGCCATCGAGCAGGATGCGGACCTCGTGCTGTTCATCTACCGTGAGGAGATGTATACCGCGCCCAACGAAGAGGGAAAAAAACTGGACCGGGAGGGGAACGACATCGAGCGGGTCGCGGAACTGATCGTCGGCAAACAGCGGAACGGGCCGACCGGCACGATCAGACTCACGTTTGTGAAGGAATACACGCGGTTCGACAACTTCTCGCGTCGCGAGGCTCCACCCGAGACCGTGCATGTCTAGAGCCCGCTCCGTGTTCCGCTGTAGCGAATGCGGCGCCGAGCAGCCGAAATGGTCTGGTCGCTGCGATGCCTGCGGGGTGTGGAATGCGCTGGTCGAAGAGCCGCTCGCGAAAGGGAAACGGCGCATCGCCGGATCGGCGGATCGGCGGATGGTGAGTCCATCCGGCAATCCGCCCCAGCTCCTCTCCGCCGTAGGTGGGGTGGCGCTCAAACGGTGGACGACCGGCCTCGACGAATTGGACTTCGTGCTGGGCGGCGGTATCGTCCCCGGATCCCTGGTCCTGGTGGGGGGCGAACCCGGCATCGGGAAGTCCACGCTGCTGCTCCAGGGTGCCGCTCGGCTCGAGCGGGCGGGAGTGCGCACGCTGTACGTGTCAGGCGAGGAATCCCCCGAGCAGCTGCGCTTGCGGGCCGCCCGGCTGCACGAGGACGCCGGGCCCGTGCACGTCCTGGGCGAGACGAACCTCGAGGCGATCCTGCTGCAGGCCGGCGCGATCGGCGCCCAGGTGGTCTTCCTGGACTCGATCCAGACGACCTATACCGAGGAGCTCGAGGGCGCGCCCGGGAACGTCGGCCAGGTGCGCGAGTGCGCCGCGCGGTTGATGCGGTTCGCGAAGGAGGCCGGACCCGCGGTGTTCCTGGTGGGGCACGTGACGAAGGGTGGCGGCATCGCCGGCCCTCGTACCCTCGAGCACATCGTAGACACGGTGGTCTATTTCGAGGGCGAGGCGACGCTCGACCATCGCATCCTCCGGGCGGTGAAGAACCGCTTCGGCTCGGTGGACGAGATCGGCGTGTTTCGCATGACCTCGGCCGGGCTCGAGCCGGTTCCGGACCCCGCCGCCGTATTCCTCGCCGGCCGCCACACCGCCGTGTCGGGGTCGGCCGTGACGGCGCTGATGGAGGGCACACGACCGATGCTGGTCGAGATCCAGGCGCTCGCGTCCAAAGCGGGCTTCGGCACCCCCCAGCGGGTGGCGACCGGCCTGGACCAGCGGCGGCTGGCGCTCCTGTTGGCCGTGGTGGAGCGGCGCGGAGGACTGCCGGTCGGCGCGCTGGATGTGTTCGTCAACGTCACTGGTGGCGTGCGGCTGCTCGAGCCCTCGACCGATCTCGCCGTCATCGCCGCCCTGATGTCGAGCGTGCACGATCGCCCCGCGCCGGCCGACGCGCTGTTCCTCGGGGAGGTCGGCCTGGGGGGCGAGGTGCGGCCGGTCACGGGGCTGGAGCGCCGGCTCGGGGAGGCCGAGCGGCAGGGCTTTCGGCGCGTGTACCTCTCCGCCCGGTCCCGCGTGTCGAGTGGCCTCGACGTCGTGGGGATCGAGCACGTCGGTGAGCTCGCCCGCCGTCTCGCCGCCTGACGTCGGCGTCGTGGTCGTGGCCGCCGGCGTCGGCGAGCGGGCGGGCCGGGGCGAACCCAAACAATTCCGGCCGATTCTCGGTGTGCCGATGCTGTTGCGGGCGCTGCGCCCGTTCATCGCGCACCCCGACGTGACGCGCGTGGTGGTCGCCCTCCCCCCAGCCTCCGCCGGGCGACCGCCCGACTGGCTGGCCCCATTGCTGGGCGAGCGGCTGGTGGGGGTGCCCGGCGGGGCCACACGGGCCGCGTCGGTCCGTGCCGGTCTCGAGGCGCTCGTCCCCACTCCCCCCGTCGTGCTGGTGCATGACGCCGCTCGGCCGTTCGTGAGTCGCACCACGATCGACGCCGTGATCGCGCGCGCCCGCACGGGTGTGGGGGCGGCGGCCGCGGTGCCGATGGGCGATACCGTCAAGGAAGTGCAGGCGGCCGGCCGGGTGGCACGAACGGTGGCGCGGGAGCGACTGTGGCGGACGCAGACGCCGCAGGGTTTTCCGGGGGCGATGCTGGTCGCGGCCTACGCCCGCTGGAGCCCCGAACAACCGGCGCCGGCCGACGACGCGGAGGTGGCCGAGCGCGCCGGGTTTCCCGTGGACGTGGTCGCGGGCTCACCCCACAACCTCAAGGTGACGACCGAAGACGACTGGCGGCTGGCTGAGGCGCTGGCGCGCGAGCTGCCATGACGGCCGTGCCGTTCGGTACGGACGCCGACGTGACGGCCGCGCTGGAGCGGGTGCTCACGCATCTGCGTGCCGGCAAGCTGCTCGCGTACCCCACCGAAACGGTGTACGGTTTGGGATCGCGCCCGAGGGAGCATGAAGTACGGGCGCTGGCGACGCTCAAAGGCCGAGCGAGCGAGAAGCCGTTCCTGCTGTTGGTGGGGAGTCGCGAGATGGCCGAGGCGCAGGGTCTCGCGTTCAACGAGTCGGCTCGCGCCCTGGCGCGGGCATTTTGGCCCGGACCGTTGACGCTCGTCCTCCCCGGGGGCAGCGGGCGGCTGCCGGGTCTCCTGCGCGGACCCGAAGGAGGCATCGCCGTGCGTTGGACCTCGCACCCTCACGTCGCGCGGCTGGTGGCGGCCCTCGGAGAGCCGTTGACCTCGACCTCCGCCAACCGGCCCGGTACCCCACCGGCCCCGGGCGCCGCGGCGATCTTGCGGGATTTCGCTCACGCGGTGGAAGAGGGTCGCCTGCTGGTGCTGGATGGCGGCGTGCTGGGGAACCGGCCGCCCTCCACGGTGGTGGATTGCACGGGGTCCGCCGCACGCGTCATCCGCGCCGGGGCGCTGTCCGTGGCGCAGCTGCGCGCCGGGGCCGGGATGTTGGCGCCGTGAAGCGCGTCTTGTTTGTCTGCACCGGCAACATCTGTCGCAGCCCGCTGGCCGAGGCGCTGTTGCGCCGCGCCCTGTTGGAGCGGAAGGTGGCTGACGTGACGGTCGAGTCGGCTGGGACGGGAGCCTGGGACGGCGCCCCCGCTTCCGAAGGAGCGTACCTGGTGGGGCTCGAGCGGGGCCTCGATCTCTCGACCCATCGCGCCCGCCTGCTCACTCGCGAGATTGTAGAGGACGCCGATCTGATCTTCACGATGGCGCGCCACCACCGCGCCCGGGTTCACGAACTCGGCGGCGAGGGGCGGGTGTTCGTGTTGGGGGAGTATGTCGGCCGCGAGGGGGAAGAGGCGGAGGTGGGCGATCCATTCGGGGGCGATCTCGAGGTGTATCGCGACACCTGCGTCGAGCTCGAGGCGCTGATCGCGGCGGCGGCCAACCGCCTGGCCGACGAGGGGAGTCGTGAGGATCGACGGTAGCACCCGGCTGCTCGTGGTCCTGGGCGACCCCGTCGCTCATTCGGTGTCCCCCGCGATGCACAACGCGGCGCTGCAGGCGCTGGGGCTCGACGCAGTGTTTCTCGCGCTGCGGACGCCCCCCGCCGAGTTTCCCGATGCGCTCCGGGCGCTCGCCGCCTTGGGGGTCGCCGGTAATGTCACCGTGCCGCACAAGGGTGCAGCCGAACGATGCGTCACGCGTAGGACGGATCTGTGCGCCCGCGTCGGGGCATGCAATACGTTCTGGGTGGAGCAGGGGACGCTGGTCGGAGACAATACCGACGTTCCCGCGATCGCGGCCGAGCTGGCGGGGCTTGGGGCCGACGGCGGGCGGTGGCTGCTGCTCGGGGC
>JBOHSO010000049.1:0-3705 GCA_050921685.1 Gemmatimonadales bacterium | reverse complement strand
CGCTGGAGCGGGAACTCGCGGGTTTTCAGGTTGACCGCGGCTCCGCTGAAATCTCCCGGTTGATCCGGCGTGAACGTCTTGGCCGTCGTGATGGACTCGAGCAGGTTCGACGGAAACAGATCGAAGGGCACGACTTTGCGGTCGGGCTCAGGGCTCGGAATGCGCGCATTGTTCAGCGACGTCGTGGTGTATCGCTCGCCCAGTCCACGCACGAACACGTATTTGCCGTCCTGTACCGTCACGCCGCTGACGCGTCGCACCGCCTCGCCGGCGTCCCCGTCGGGGCTCTTGGCGATCTGCTCCGAGGTGACCGCGTTGACGATCTGACTGGAGGTCCGTTGCTGGTCCAGGGCGGCGCTCACCGACCCTCGTTCCTGGGCGGCCGTGACCGTGACCCCTTCGAGCTGCACGATGGCGGCCCCGAGGCTGATGTCCAACGGCACGGCGGCATCGGGCCGTACCTCCACGTCCGCCACCGTCTTGGGCGTGTAGCCGATCGCTCGGACGGTGATCGACCAACGACCGGCGGGCACGCCGACGAGCGCGAACCGACCCGTCCAGTCGGTGATCATGGCGATCGAAGTGCCGAGGATCGTCACCTGCGCACCGGGGATCGGCTCTCCCGTGGAGGCGTTCAAGATCCGTCCGGCGACACGACCGACGGTGGGCTCTTGAGCAGTGAGCGACCGGCCGGCGAGCAGACCGACGAGTGCGACGATGGCGAGCGTTCGGATCTGGCGTGGCACGGTCATCGACAAGCGAACGCTCCAACTCGGGTGCGAGGAGATTCTGAATCCTGCTCCAAGGTGCTCTCCCTGTGTCACGGCTTCGTCGTCGATTCGTAACGCGAGCGCTACAGCAACGCCGTGGCGGCGAGCGCTCCCCCGAGACCGAGGGCGACCCCGGCGAGCACGTCGCTCGCGTGGTGGACTCGCAGCGCGAACCGCGAGTAGCTCACGAGGAGCGCGAGCGGCAGCAGGATCGGGGCGAGCCACGGGTGCGCGAGCGCCGCAGTCGTCGCCACCGCGGTCGCCGCCGCAGCGTGTCCCGAGGGAAAGGAGAAGGGGTCGGGGAGCGGGACGAGGGCGAGCGGACGCCCGGCGGCGTCGCACGGTCGCGGCCGCGCCACGACCCGCTTGAGGAGCTGCACCGGCAGGTGGGACAGGGCGTTGGCCAGCAGCATCGCGAAACCGAGGCGCGTTTCCCCGGCCACGACCAGCAGCAGACCGGCGCCCACCGTGCCCCAGGCATCGCCGAGGTGGGTGAGCCGGCGCATCATCCGGCGCCGACCGCAGCGGGGATCGCCGGGGCGAACGCCTCGAGCAACGGGCGTCCCTCGTAGCTGGCCGGGATCGGCGCGTCGAACCACCACAAGATCGTGGGGGAGACGTCGAGCACCGATACGGGTCCAGTGAGGGTGTGGCGCCGCGCCACCCCGGGACCGGCCAACACCAGCGGCACGTGCTCGTTCAGGGGATGGCGCTGATCGTGCTCGGTGCGCACGACCCCGCCGCCGCCGTGGTCCGCCGCAACGATCAGCAGCGTGTCGTCGACGCAAGTCGACAACAGCCCGATCCCGGCGTCGACCTCCGCGGCCGCCGCGAGATACGCGTCCGACATCCACCCATGAGCATGGCCTGCCCGGTCACAGTCCGGGAAATAGACGAACAGCAGCCGATCCTGGTGCTCGGCCAGGACCTGGAGGCCGGCCGCCGCCGTATCGCGCGCCCGCCGGCCGACGGGCAGCAGCCAACGCACTCCGGCGGCCGAGGCGAGCGACCGTACCGGTGGCCAGGCGGCGACGGACAGCTTCCCCGTCACTACATCCGTGGGCACGTCGCGTCGGGCCAATTCCCGCGCGACGAGCCGAAGACGGGCGGCGCTCGGCAACGTGCGGAGGCCGGGTCGCAGCAGGCGATGGGTCTCGGGCGCCACGCCGGTCGCCAACGACGCCAGCGCGGCCACGGTCGCGCTCGGGCGAACCGTTCGGGCGTGACGCGCGACCGTAAATGCCTCGCCCAGAGCGTGGAGCGAGGGCATCACCGCCGGCGTGATCGCGTCGGGCCGGAGGCCGTCGGTCAGCGCCAGGATCACGCGGCGCACGGCGTCACCTCGATTCCCGCTCCGGTGAGGGCGGCGTACTGCCGGAGCAGCGCTTGGTTCTCCGTGCGAACGTCGCGGGATTCGGCGGTCAGACGGGCCGCGCGCCCCAGCACGCGGCGCCGATCCGCGTCGCGCACCAGCGCGACGATCGCATCGCAGAATCCGTGCGCATCACGCGCCGGGACGAGGAGCCCGTTGAGGTCGTGTCGGATCCTTTCCCGCAGGCCGCCCGCGTCGGCGGCGATGACGGGGAGGCCCGACGCCATCGCCTCGAGCGCGACGAGACCGCAGGTTTCGGTTTCCGACGGTAGCACGCACAGGTCCGCGCTGGCGTAGAGGCGGGCGAGCGCTTCCAGATCGAGGAACCCCAGCTGGCGCACGAACGGCAGCCGGGACACGAGGGACCGCGCATACGGGCCATCGCCGGCAATCACGAAGGAGGCCAGTTGCCCGAGCGCGGCACGCGCCTTGGTCCAGGATTCGACGAGCACGTTCAGGTTCTTTTCCGCGGCGAGCCGCCCGACATGGAGCACGACCGCCGTCCCGTCGGCTCCCGCCAGCCAGCGACGCCACCCGACGTCCCGGCGATACGGGCGAAAGTGCAGCACGTCCACGCCGCGGCCCCAAATCACGGCACGCTCCAGTCCCCGCCGCTGCAGCTCGGCCCAAACCGCTTCGCCGGGCGTGTGGATCAGCTGCGCCGCGCGGTGAAACCGCACGAGCCAGCGCCACAGCACCGGCGCCAGCCAGGGCGCGCCGTAGTGCCGGGCGTACGCGGGGAAGTGGGTGTGGAAGGAGGTGACCAACGGCCGCTCGTGCCGCAACGCATAGCGACGGCCCACCCGGCCCAACGGGCCTTCGGTTGCGACGTGCACCAAGTCGGGCGCGAACCCGTCGAGGAAGCGCGACACCTTGCCGTCGTAGGGGAGGCTGATCCGGATGCTCGGGTACGGCGGGAAAGGGAGGGAAGGGATGCGCAACTCGTCGCGGTCGCCGCCGCCCCCGCGCGGATACTGCGGCGCGACGATGGCCGCGGCGTGGCCGGCGTCGCGCAGAGAGTCCGCGATGCGGCGCACCACCGTGCTCACCCCGTTTACCTGGGGTGCGTACGTGTCGGTGATCAGTGCGATACGCACGCCAACAGGATCGGCGTGCCGCGTCAAGCGCGGGTGACGGCCGGGTTACGACTCGGTAACGGTGGGGTGGTCCGGAAAGACGAGACGGATGATGGTGCCTCGGCTCAGAGTACTCTCCGCCGTGATGCGGCCGCCGTGTGCCTCGACCAGGTGCTTCACGATTGCCAAGCCGAGCCCCGTACCACCGTGCTCGCGGGAGCGGCTGGGGTCCACCCGATAGAAGCGCTCGAAGATCCGGGGCAAGTGATCGGCGGGAATGCCGGAGCCGGTGTCTCCGACGGCGAGCGCGACTCCCCCCGCGCTCCCTGGGTCGGGCTCGGCGATCACGCGGATGCGACCGCCGCGTGGCGTGTGGCGCAGGGCATTGTCGAGCAGGTTGGTGAGGATCTGCTGCAGCGCGGTGGGATCAGCCGCGAGCCGCTCGGCCCCACTCGCCACGGCGACCGCGAACTCCACGCCCGCCGAC
>JBOHSO010000048.1:0-3792 GCA_050921685.1 Gemmatimonadales bacterium | reverse complement strand
CTAACGATACCGTCGCGACCGTCATTGTGACGCCTGCGAGCCTCACTCTGGCCGTCGGCGACAGCACATTCCTCTCGGCCGTGCTGCGGAATTCGGTGGGAGACGTGCTCACCAACCGGCAGATCTCGTGGTCCCAGTCGGACTCTTCGGGTGTGGTCGACCTGCTCGTCACCGTCGGACCGACGGCGGTGCTCAAGGCGCGGCAGTCCGGCTCGACCACCATCCGCGCCGTGAGTGAGGGGAAGACCGGCAGCGCGACGGTCACCGTGCAGTAGCGGAGGTCCCGGCGCCCTTCGAGCTAGGTTTCGCGGGACTGCTGACGCGAACGCTCGGAGGGCGCTGTGCCTGCGCACCACCACTCGAACGGCGGCTTCACCAACCCATGGATCGAGAGCGTCGTTCCGGCGCGACTCGGCGGGTTCCTGCGGTGGCAGCTCGACCGCAGGCTGCGCCCTCCGCTGCCCGATCCCGATCCGGACACGTTCGTTCGGACGCCGCCGCGGTTCGCCGTTCCCCATGCGCCGGCGGACCAGCTCACCATCACCTGGGTGGGTCACGCGACCTTTCTCATCCAGATCGGCGAGCTGAACCTCCTCACCGACCCGATGTGGAGCCAGCGGGCGTCGCCACTGCCGTGGATCGGGCCGAAGCGGTGGGTGGCCCCCGGGGTCTCCTTCGACGACCTACCGGCGATCGACGCGGTGTTCCTGTCTCACGACCACTACGATCATCTGGACGACCGCAGCGTGTGCCGGCTGGAAGCGCGCAACCCCGGCGCGCGGTGGTTCGTCCCGCTCGGACTGGGAGTCTTTCTTCGGCGACGCGGGGTGCACGACATCACCGAGCTCGATTGGTGGCAGGAGGCGACACTGGGGCCGCTCAGCGTCGGGTGCACGCCCGCGCAACACTTCAGCGGACGCACGCCATGGGGTCGCAATCGGACGTTGTGGTGCGGCTGGAGCGTGGCCGCCCCAGGCAAACGAATCTTCTTTGCGGGCGATACCGGCTATCATCCGGAATTCGCCAGCATCGCGGCCCGTTTCGGCCCATTCGATGTCGTCTTGCTCCCAATCGGCGCCTACGAGCCGCGCTGGTTCATGCAGCTTGTCCATATGGATCCGGAAGAGGCGGTGCGGGCGTTCCAGGATGTGCGCCGCGGCTCGGCGGAAGGGAGGCACAGTGGTGCCGATCGCCCGGGACGGATGGTTCCGATGCACTGGGGCACGTTCAAGCTGACCGACGAGCCGTTGGATGAGCCACCGCTGCGAGCGAGGGCTGCATGGGAGCAGGCGGGATTCCCCGCCGAGCAGTTCTGCTTGTTGGCGCACGGGGAGACGCTACTCTTGTAAGTCATCTGATGGCTGATAGCTATTTCAGCGGAACTACAAACCGCACCGTCACGCTCTCTGCCGTCTGCGGTGCCACGGTGCAATAGCACTCCCGCCCCAGGATCCGCTTCACCCCCAGCACCTCCGCTTCGGCGATGCCCGCGACGTCGCGATAGGTGATCTCGAGGGTCTGACCGTCGATCACGCGGTAGCTCACCGGTCGGCCGAGCAGTCGGTGATGCGGGTCGATGCCGACCAGGCCAAGGGCGAGCTGGCGTTGGATGCCGTCGATGCGGCCGGCGGTCACCGCGCGGCTCCGTTGTCGCGCACCGCGGCCGCGTTGCGGCGCATCCCGGCGACACCGGGGCGCTCGAACGGGGTGTCGCCGTAGCGGACGGCGAACTCCGTCGCACGGAGGTCGAACGCGTCCAGGGACTCCGGCGCCGCGACGTCGGCGCGTGGGGCGAGCTCGGCGTCCTCGGTCGGCCGGGCGAAGCGCACGTTCCACGGGCACACGTCCTGGCAGACGTCGCAGCCGAACAACCATTCGCCCACCGCCGCGGACTGGTCGCTGGTGAACGGCCCCCGATGCTCGATGGTGAGATAGGAGATGCAGCGCCGCGCATCCAGCGTGTGTGGAGCGACGAACGCCGCGGTGGGGCAGGCATCGAGACACGCTCGGCAGGTGCCGCAGCGGTCGGCGTCGAACGGCAGGTCGGGGGAGAGGTCGGCGTCCGTGAGGACGACGCCGATGAACGTGAACGATCCGATCCCCGTGTTGATCAGCATGGTGTTCTTGCCGATCCAGCCGAGCCCGGCGCGCTGCGCCAGATCGCGCTCGGGCACGGGACCGGCGTCCACGTAACAGCGTGTGTGTGCGCCCGGCGCGACCTCGCGGATCGCGGACGCAAGGCGCCGCAGGCGCTTCCCCAGGACGCAGTGGTAATCGGCGGACCAGGCATATTGCGCGACGCGGGCAGGCACTCTTCGGGACCGGGCGCCTGGGCCATGGAAATAGTTGGTCAGGGTGACGACGGCCACGCGGGCTTCCGGCAGGATGCGCTGCGGGTGCTTCCGCTTCCCGGCTTGCCGGTGCAGGTACGTCATCGTCCCCGCGTATCCCGCGGCGAGCCAGCGGTCGAGCTCGGCCGCGTGCGGGTTCGGCTCGAGCGGTGCGATCCCCACAGCGTCGAAGCCCAAGGGCACGGCTCGACGTTTGAGCTCAGCGCTCGCCTGCACGGGGGTCTGCCTGACGGTTTTCTCCATACGCCTTTCTGCGTACGCCTCTTTCAGACGTTCTTGGGTTCTACAGGTGCATCGTCTCCCGCCTCCACCGCGCGAATCTTACCACATCCTCGATCGGGGGAACGGCGTGCTCGTCGCCGTACGCGGTGAACATGCGCCACTGCAGGTACTCGCGCGGCGGCAGCGGAAGGAACGGCCGGCGACGGTACCAGTCGCGCGCACGGAAGCTCCACGTCAGGCGCACGAGATCGATGGCGAGGCGCGGGCTCGCGAGTGCGCGCAGCGCCAGCTGGGTGGTGAGCGACATCCAACTCGCCGGAGTCCGCATGGCTTCTGTATATTCAGCGCCTATGACGCTTGCAAGCGGCGTCGTCGCCGGATCGGTCGCGCATCCGCTGGCCCGGTATCGAGCCGAGTTCCCGATTTTCCGGGAGCGGATATACCTCAACACCTGTTCGCTCGGTGCCTTGGGGGAGCGGGCCCGGCGCAAAGTGGTCGAGCTATTGGACTTGTGGCAGGCGAGTGGGGCGGCGGCGTGGTACGATGTGTGGTGGGAAGCGCTGGGAGACTTGCGCGAGCGGTACGGTCGCCTGGTCGGCGCCGGGGCGTCCGACATCGCGCTCGCCCCGAGTGTGTCAGCCGCGGTGGCGACGGTCGCGAGTGCGCTCGACTACACCAGACGCCCCCGGGTGGTCGTGACCTCACTCGATTTTCCGACCGTGGTGTACCAGTGGCTCGCCAAACGGCCGCAGGGAGTGGAGGTGGTGGTGGTCGAGAGTGCCGACCAGGTGACGGTCTCGATCGACGCCATCTCCCGCGCGGTGGACGAACGCACCGCCCTGGTCGCCACCTCGCACGTCTACTTCACGACCGGCGCGATCCAGGATATCGCCGCCGTCGCCGAGATCGCCCACCGCGCGGGCGCGCTGTGCCTCGTCGACGCCTACCAGTCGGTGGGCCAGGTACCGGTGGACGCGCGGGCTGCGGGCGTGGATTTTCTTATCGCGGGCGGTCTGAAGTGGCTGCTGGGCGGGACCGGCATCGTCTTCTGCTACGTCCGCGACGGGCTGGCGAAGGAGTTGGCGCCGACGGTGGCCGGGTGGTTCGGCCACCGCGACCAGTTCGCGTTCGAGCCGAGGGCGCTCGAGTTCCACGGGGATGCGCGCCGCTTCGAGCTGGGCACGCCGGCGCTCGCCGCGGTGTACGCGCAGCTCGGCGG
>JBOHSO010000047.1:0-3477 GCA_050921685.1 Gemmatimonadales bacterium | reverse complement strand
GAGGTGGACCGCCGCACGGCCATCGCCTTCGCGTTGTCGCTCGTGCGCGAGGGCGACACGCTGCTGCTGGCCGGGAAAGGGCACGAGACCTACCAGGTGATCGGGAACGAGAAGCAACCGTTCGACGAGCGGCAGATTATCCGGGAACTGGGAGCGGAGTAGCCGATGCACTCCGCATTCGAGGTGAGGCGGTAGTGCGTTGGGACTCGGGGAGGGTCGCCGAGATCCTGGGGGTTGTCGACCCGGCGGTGGGGCCCCTCACCGGCGTTTCCACCGACACGCGCCAGATCGCGCCGGGCGAGCTGTTCGTCGCCTTGCGTGGCGATCGGTTCGACGCCCACGACTTCCTGGGTGAAGCGAAACAGCGCGGCGCGGCGGCGGCGGTGGTGCGCCAGCGAACGGTACCGGTGCCGGGCCTGCCGGTGTTCGCCGTGGACGACCCGCTCGCCGCGCTGGGGCTCCTGGCGCGGGCGCGCCGCCGCGCGCTCCCGGCCGGGAGCCCGGTGGTCGCCATCACCGGCTCGAGCGGCAAGACCAGCACCAAGGAACTGGTGCGCGCCGCGCTGTCGGAGCGGTATCGCACGCACGCCACGGCGGCCAACCGCAACAACCGCGTGGGCGTGCCGCTCACGATCCTGGCCGCTCCCGACGACGTCGAGGCGCTCGTCGTGGAGGCGGGGGCGAGTCTACCGGGGGAGATCGCCCAGCTGCGCGACGTGATCGAGCCGACCATTGCGGTGATCACCAACGTCGGATACGCGCACATCGAGGGGTTCGGGTCGCTCGAGGGCGTGCTGCAGGAGAAGCTGGCCCTGCTCGACGGCGCGCCCGTCGCTGTGGTGGGCACCGATCCGCTGCGGCTCGCGGCACTCGCGCGAGCGCGCACCCGAACCGTCGTGGCTGGGGCGGCGCCGCCCGCGGACGTGGTCGCGGACGGGTTCGGGTTGGACGAGGAGGGCCGCTGTCGCCTGCGGTGGCGGGGCCAGGAGATCACACTCCCAGCCTTCGGCCTGCACCAGGTCGAGAACGCGATGATCGCGGTGGCGGTGGCGCGCGAAGCGGGCGTAGGACCGGCCGCGGCGTTGGCGGCGCTCGCCAACGTCCGGATGCCCGGCGGCCGCGGGCGCGTGATTCGGGCGGCGGAGCTGACGATCATCGACGATACCTACAACGCCAACCCGTCGTCGTTGCAGCGCGCCGTGGAATCGGCGGCGTGGCTGGCCCGGGACCGGCAGCGGCCGTTGGCGATCGTGGTGGGGTCGATGTTGGAGTTGGGGGCGGAGAGTGCGAGATTGCACGCGGCGGCGGCGGCGGACATCGTGCGCCGCGAGCCCGCGCTGGTGGGGGCGGTGGGGGAGTTCGCCGAATCGTTCGCGCCGTACCGCGATCAGCTGGGGGAGCGGCTGCTCGTCGCGGCGGACGCCGAGGCGTTGGGGCCGCGGCTCAAGGCGGCCCTCAAGGGCAACGAGATTCTCCTGCTCAAGGCCTCGCGTGGCGTCGCCCTGGAGCGGGTGCTGCGCCATCTCAGCTAGAGGGGACACCGACGGCCGTGCTCTACCACCTATTGGCGCCGCTCGCCAAGCAGCACATCATCTTCAACCTCTTCAGCTACATCACGTTCCGGACCGCCGGCGCGACCGTGACCGCGTTGCTGCTGGCGTTCCTGGTGGGGCCGTGGATCATCGCGCGGTTGCGGCAACGGGGGGTCGGGCAAGTGGTACGCGCCGAAGGGCCGGCGACCCACCAGGAGAAGCGCGGCACCCCCACGATGGGCGGCCTGATCATCATCTTCGCGACCGTCGTGCCGACGCTCCTGTGGGCGCGACTGGACACGCGCTACGTCCTCGTCGCCGTGGTCGCCACCCTGTGGATGGGCGTGATCGGCCTGGTCGACGACTATCTCAAGATCGTCCGGGGCAAGTCGCAGGGGCTCGTGGCCCGTTGGAAGCTCGCCGGGCAGGTATCCTTCGGATTGGCGCTGGGGGTGTTTCTCGTGCTCTGGCCGTTCGTGGCCGCGCGGGCCACGTACACGCAGCTGCCGCTCTTCAAGTACATCTTCCTCGCGCTGCCGTGGCCGTTGTACATCGCGTTCGTCACGTTCGTCGTGACGGCGAGCTCGAACGCCGTCAACCTGACCGACGGGCTGGACGGCCTCGCGGCGGGCCTGACGGCGATCGTCGCCGGCGCATTCGCCATCTTCGCGTATCTGTTCGGGCGCGTCGACACGTCGCGCTACCTCCTGGTGATGCACCTGCCCGGCGCCGGCGAGCTCGCGATCTTCTGCGGATCGCTGATGGGCGCCGCACTTGGCTTCCTCTGGTTCAACGCGCACCCCGCCCAGGTGTTCATGGGGGACACCGGCGCCCTCGCGATCGGCGGCGCCCTCGGCACAGTAGCGATTCTGCTCAAAGCGGAGTTCCTGCTCCTCATCGCGGGAGGAGTGTTCGCGGCGGAGACGCTGTCGGTGCTGGTGCAGGTGTACGTGTATCGCTGGCGCAAACGACGGCACGGCCGGGAGTACGCCGATGCCCACAAAGTGTTGCGGATGGCTCCGCTGCATCACCACTTCGAGAAGCTCGGGTGGGCCGAGCCGCAGGTCGTGACGCGTTTCTACATCCTTGGCCTGCTGTGCGCGATGCTCGCGCTCGCCACCCTCAAGGTGCGATGACCCTTCCCGAGACCTGGCGTCGCGGGGTGGTGGCGGTGATCGGGCTCGGCCGGAGCGGCGTGGCGGCGACGCGCCTGCTGGCGCGCCTGGGGGTGCGCGTGTATGCGAGCGACGTCGGGTCGACGCCGGTCGCGGGAGCCGCGGTCGAGACGCTGCGGGCGCTGCCGGGGGTCGAGCTCGAGCTGGGGCGCCACGACTTGACCAAGATCCGCGGCGCGAGCGGCGTGGTGGTGTCGCCCGGTGTGCCACCCGACGCGGCGCCGCTGGCCGCCGCCAGGCAAGCCGGGGTGCCGGTCGTGTCGGAGCTCGACCTGGGCTATCAGGCG
Organism: Gemmatimonadales bacterium; assembly: GCA_050921685.1. Lineage (GTDB taxonomy): Bacteria > Gemmatimonadota > Gemmatimonadetes > Gemmatimonadales > GWC2-71-9 > DASTHG01. Next base: position 483 of record JBOHSO010000047.1, on the reverse strand, counting down.
CTGCCCGGCGTGCGGTGCATCGCGGTCACGGGCACCAACGGCAAGACGACGACCACCGCGCTGGTGGCGCACCTGCTGCGCGTGGCGGGGCTGCGTGTCGAGGCGGCCGGGAACATCGGCCGGCCGCTCGCGGACATCGCGCTCGCGAGCGAGCGCCCGCAGTGGCTCGCCGTCGAAGTCTCGTCCTTCCAGCTGCACGACAGCCCGGCGTTTGCGCCCGAGATCGGCGTGCTCACGAACCTGGCGCCCGATCATCTCGACCGCTATGCGGACGTCGCTCACTACTATGGTGACAAGCGGTTGCTGTTTCGCAATGCCACCGCGGCGAGTGTGTGGGTCGTGAACGGCGACGACTCGGCGGCGCTCGCGCTCGCCGCCGGCGCGCAGGGCCGCCTGCTGCGCTTCTCGTTGCGTGGTCCGGCCGACGGCTGGTACGACGCCGCGGAGCGGGTGCTGCGGATCGGCGGCGCCGAGGTGCTGCCG
>JBOHSO010000046.1:0-2932 GCA_050921685.1 Gemmatimonadales bacterium | reverse complement strand
GTGGGGCTGCTCAACGTCCAGTACGCCATCAAGGACGGCGTGGTGTACGTCCTCGAGGTGAACCCTCGCGCCTCCCGCACCATCCCCTTCGTCAGCAAGGCCACGGGAGTCCCCCTGGCCACGCTGGCCGCCGCCGTGATGGCGGGGCGCACCCTGGACGTCCTGGGTCTCTCCGACGAGCTTCCGGTCCCCGGTGTGGCCGTGAAAGAGGCAGTCTTCCCCTTCACCAAACTGCCCAACGTGGATACCGTTTTGGGCCCGGAGATGCGCTCAACCGGAGAGGCGATGGGCTTCGCCGATAGCTTCGGCATGGCGTTCGCCAAGGCCCAGATCGCGGCCGATGGCAGCCTACCGCTGGAGGGCGCGGTGTTCGTGACGGTGAACGACTCCGACAAGCCGACCGTGGTGCCGATCGTGCGCCGCTTTCATGAGCTGGGGTTCCGGATTCTGGCCACCGAAGGGACACAACGGTACCTGCGGGCTCGCGGCGTCCCGGCCGAGCGGGTGGCGAAGGTGCACGAAGGCCGTCCGAACGCCATCGATCTCCTGGTGTCGGGCGAGATTCAGTTGCTGATCAACACACCGTTGGGCAAGTTCACCCAGCGGGACGACTACGCGATCCGCCGCGCCGCCCTGGTACACGGGGTGCCGTACACGACGACGATGTCCGCCGCCAGCGCCGCGTGCGACGCGATCATCGCGCTCCGGAGTCGCCGGGGGAGCGTGAGGAGCTTACAGGAATGGCACGAAAACACGATCGTCGGAAGTCGGGCGCCGGCCACGGCCGTCGGGCCAGCGCCAAGCCGCGTCCCGCACCCCGCGGCCGGGTAGCGAAGGGGTCGTCCAAGCCGGCTGCGAAGCCGGCGGCCAAGGCGAAACCGGCGGCGAAAGCGGCCGCGGGGACGACGCGCACGCCCGCCCCGCCACCCACGCCCAAGGTGAAATTCCACGGTCGCATGCTCGAGAACGAGCCATTGGCCCGCTATACCACCTGGCGGATCGGGGGTCCGGCTCGCTACCTCCTGCAGCCCGCCGATGTGGAGGACGTGGCGCGGGTGCTGGAGCTGGCGCGCGAGCGCGGCCTGCCGTGGCTCGTGCTCGGGCTCGGTTCGAACGTGCTGGTGAAGGATGGCGGCTTCCCCGGAATCGTGATTCGGATGGGGAAGGGGCTCGACCGATTCGAAATGAAGGGGGCGATCGCCATCGTCGGCGCCGGGATGTCGACGCCGATCCTGGCCCGGCGGACCGCCGAGGCCGGATTCAGCGGGGTGGAGCGATTCGTGGGGATCCCGGGCTCAGTCGGCGGCGGGATCTACATGAATGCCGGGTGTCACGGTGCGGAGTTCGCCGAAGTCGTCACTGAAGCGACGGTGATGGACGCGAAGGGCAAGGTGCGCACCGTGCCGCGCAAGCAGATCTCCTACAAATACCGCGGCTCGAACATGGGCGAGGTGGTGGTGCTCGAGGCGAAGCTCAGTCTCGGGGAAGAGTCGCCCGCGAAGCTCAAGGAGCTGCAGGCGAAGCTGTTCCGCTGGCGCAAGGCCGGCACGCCGTTCGACCAGCCGTGCGCGGGGTCGACCTTCAAGAACCCGGGCGGGAACAAGACCGCCGGAATGCTGATCGATGAAGCGGGCCTGAAAGGATTCCGGGTCGGGCCTGTGCAGATCTCGCCGTTGCACGCGAATTACTTCGTCAATACGGGCACCGCTACCGCCGCCGACGTCCTCAAGCTGATCGACCACGTCCGCAGGACGGTCGCCAAGAAGACCGGAGTCGAGCTCGAGCTCGAGGTCAAGGTGGTCGGAGTCTGAATGGCCGACTACTTCGTCCACCAGTCGAGCTTCGTCGACGAGGGCGCGCACATTGGAAAAGGCACGAAGATCTGGCACTTCTCCCATGTGATGCCCGGGGCCGTGATTGGGGAGCGCTGCAATCTGGGGCAGAACGTGGTGGTGATGCCCGGCACGCGCATCGGCAATAACGTCAAGATCCAGAACAACGTCTCGATCTATGAGGGCGTCGAACTCGAGGACGACGTGTTCTGCGGTCCCTCCTGCGTGTTCACGAACGTGATGAACCCGCGCAGCCACGTCTCACGCAAGCACGAGTTCCAGAAAACGGTGGTCCGCCGCGGCGGCTCGATCGGCGCCAACGCCACGATCGTCTGCGGCATCACGCTCGGGGAATACAGCTTCATCGGGGCGGGCGCGGTGGTCACGACCGACGTCCTCCCGTACGCCCTGATGGTCGGCGTCCCCGCGCGTCGCGTCGGCTGGATGTGTCAGTGCGGCGCGCGCCTCAGTGTGAGCGCGGCTCGCGCCCGCTGCACCGCGTGCTCCCGAACCTATGAGGAAATCGGCGGCTCCTTACGTCCGATTGCCTGACCCGCCTCGCCCATGTAAATTGTTGCCTCTTTTGTGGATAGAGATTACGTGAACGTGCCGTTGCTGGACCTCGTCGGCCAGTATCGGGCCATCAAGGACGAGGTGCTGCCCGCCCTGCAGGCGGTCATCGACTCGCAGCAGTTCATTATGGGGCCGGCCATCGGCGAGCTCGAGACCAAGGTGGCGGCGCTGTCGCACGCCCGGCACGGCATCGGCTGCGCCAGCGGCACCGACGCATTGCTATTGCCGCTGAAGGCGCTCGCCTTGGAGCCCGGGGACGAGGTCATCACGACCCCGTTTACTTTCTTCGCGACGGCGGGGACGATCCATAACGCCGGTGGGCGGCCGGTGTTCGTGGACATCGACCCCGAGACCCTGAATATCGATCCTGCGGCCGTGGAGGCGGTGATCACCTCCCGCACGCGCGCGATCGTGCCGGTGCACCTCTACGGTCAGATGGTCGAGCTGGAGCGGCTGCTCGCGATCGCGCAGCGGCATGGCCTGGCGGTGATCGAGGATGCCTGCCAGGCGATCGGCGCGCGCCGCTC
>JBOHSO010000045.1:0-7056 GCA_050921685.1 Gemmatimonadales bacterium | reverse complement strand
CAGGCGGCGCTCGACCCCTATTCGCACACCAAGATCTACGCCGCACTGCACGAAGGGGCGCTCGAAATAGAGGAAGGGTATTTCTACTACACGGGCCTGCCGGGCCGGATACGACTCGACCTCGGCGTGTTCCGCCAGCAGCTCGGCGAGCTGAACCGCTGGCACCTCCACGCCCTCCCGGAAGGCGAGTACCCCCTGGCGCTCACCACCTTCGCCGGCGAGGAGGGCCTCGCGGGAACCGGGGCGTCCCTCTATTGGGCCGGGTCGCTGGCCGGCACGCAGGAGCTCTGGGCGCAGGTGACCCAAGGCACGAACGAGGTCCTGTTCGAAGGCAGCGATCGTCCGGCCGTGCTCGCCCACCTCAACAACTTCTGGCAGCTTGGGCGGTCGATCTACGCGCAACTCGGCGCGACGGGCGTGTACGGGACGAATCCGGATTCGAGCTTGCAGACCACGGTGGGCGGCCTCGACTTCCGGGTCACCTGGCGTCCCCCCGCACGCGCGCTGTACCGCGAGTGGACCGTTCGTGGCGAGGTGTTCGGGCTCCGACAGGAGCGCGCCGGGTCGGGCGAGACCCGGCTGGGCGGCTACCTCGCCACGACGTACAAGCTCGGCCGCCGTTGGGTCGCCGGGGCGCGCTTCGACTATGTCGAGGCGCCCGCAGGACCGAAGGACCCGGTGCGGCAGCTCGTGCCGTCACTCACGTGGTGGCAAAGCGAGTGGGTCTACCTCCGCGGCGAGTACGCACACCGCCTCACGTCCGGGTTCCTCGGCGATACGCACCAGCTCCGCCTCCAGGCGGTCTGGTCCATCGGCCCCCACAAACACGAGACCTACTGAGATGCTGCGACTCGTTCCGCTGCTCCTGACGCTGCACGGTGGGGCGACGCCTCCACCTCCGGTGAAGGTCGTCACGTCGCTTACGACCTACGCCGCCATCGCTCGCGAGATCGTGGGCGACCGCGGCATCGTGTCCTCGATCGCCGTGGGCGACGAGAACCCGCACTACGTCCAACCGAAGCCGAGCTTCGTCCCGCTGCTCGCGCGGGCCGACCTGTTCGTCACGACCGGCCTGGACCTCGAGCTGTGGGTGCCGGCGCTGCTCGACAAGGCCGGGAACTCCAAGGTGACCGAGGGCGGGCCCGGCTACGTGGCCGCCCATGCGGGGATCGACTTGCTCGAGGTGCCGACCAGTTACTCCCGGTCACAGGGCGACATTCACGTGTACGGGAATCCGCACATCTGGACCGACCCGCTGAATGCAGTCCAGGTTGCGCGAAACATTCTCACGGGGCTGAAACGCGTCTCTCCCGACAACGCGGCCTATTTCACGGCGCGCGAGCAGGATTTCGAGGATCGCATCTACCGCGCGTTGTTCGGGGACGAGCTGGTGCGACTGCTCGGCGGAGCGACCCTCGCGGACCTGGACCGGCAGGGCAAGCTGTTCGATTTTCTGAAAGAGCGGCCGTACCAGGGTGCCCCCCTGCTTACACGGCTGGGTGGCTGGCTCAAACAGGCGCTCCCGTTCCGCGGGACGCAGGTGGCGTGTTATCACAAGGAGTGGGACTACTTCTCACGCGAGTACCAGGTGACCTGCTTCGACTACATCGAACCGAAGCCCGGGATCCCACCGACGCCGCGGCACGTGCAGGAGATCATCACGGGGATGCAGCAGAAGCACATCGCGGTGCTGCTGTCCACCAACTATTACGACCGCGCGCAGGTACTCGAGGTGGCCCGTCGTACCAATGCCAAGGCGGTGATCGTGCCGTCCAATACCGGCGGCGCGGCAGGCATCACCAGCTATTTCGACCTCATGAACCTCTGGATCACGGAGCTGAGCCGCGCCTTCGGTGCGAGCGGCGGCGCGGCGACCCAGTGACGGAGGCATCCGTGACCGGCCTGCAGCTGATGCTCCCGCCGTTCGTGGCCTGCATGGTGCTGGTCGCGATGCTGAGCTACCTCGGGCTCCACGTGATCGCCCGCGAGGTGATCTTCGTGGACCTCTCGCTCGCGCAAATCGCGGCGCTCGGCAGCTTGACGGCGCTGCTATTCCACATCCATCCGGACTCCCCCAAGACCTACGTCTTCGCCCTGCTCGCCACCGCGGTGGGTGCGTTGTTGTTCGCCCTCACGCGCACCTCGGGACGCGACAGCCGCGTGCCGCAGGAGGCGTTCATCGGCATCGTGTACGTGGTGGCCTCGGCGGCCGCGGTGCTCGTCGCCAACAAGGTCCCGGGTGGCGGCGAGGCGGTCGAGAAGACGCTCGTGGGCAGCTTGCTGTGGGTCACGTGGCCGGCCATCGCGAAACTCGCGGTGATCTACGCCGTGCTCGGCGCGTTCCAGTTCGCGCTGCGCCAGCGATTCATCACTATCTCCTTCCATCCCGAGGATGCGGAACGGCAGGGATGGAGAATTCGCTGGTGGGACTTCCTGTTCTATCTCTTGTTCGGGGTCGTCATCACGCTGGCCGTGCCGATCGCGGGCGTGTTAATGGTATTCACCTTCCTCGTCGTACCGGCAGTGATCGCCAACCTGTTCACCGGCGACAAGCGGCAGCTCGTGCTGTTGTCCTGGGGCAGCGGCGCCCTCGCGTCGCTTCTCGGCCTGTGGGTCTCCTATACACAAGATCTGCCGACCGGCCCGCTGATCGTGTGCATGTACGGCGCGCTCCTGGTGGTCGCAGTAACGGTGCGGCAGCTCTTCGCGAAGCCGGCACGAGCATGAATGGCGGGGCGCCTCGGTTCGGGTGGCACAGATTGCCGCCGGTGTGCGCGCTGCTGTGGTCTGCCCTGCAGCCTGTCACCATGTCCGCCCAGGCCTCGGTCCACGCCGCCCTCGGTGCCCGCTACACGTCGACCCTGGTGCACGACTCGATCGTGAATCCGCTCGACGTGCGCGCCGATCTCGCGCCGGCGCTGACCGTCGCGCTCGACCTCCCACTCGACGGCCCCTGGAAACTGGAAGTGCTGGCGGACGTCGCGACCAGCCCGGTCCGCCGGCACGACGCCAGTGGCGCCACTACCTCGATCACGCGCGTGTGGACCGTCGGCGTGGGCCTCGGGCTGCGCCGCCGGCTCGAATCGTGGCTCGAGGGCCGGGCGGCCGTGGGTGGCCTGAAATATCTCCCGACCGAGTCGATCGGCTTGTTCGGCGACGGCGGGGGCAACGTGATTCCGTACGGGTCACTGGCGTTCGACGTGGCGCACGCCGCCGCGTTCCGCCGCCGCGTGGGGTTGGAGCTCACCGGCGACGTGCACCGGTTCCTCACGCCCGCGCTGCGCGGCGCCGGGTTCACCGATTCGCGATTCGTGTACCGGGTCACCCTGGGCGTGCGCGCGGATCTGTGGCGGGGCCGATGAGCCGCGCGCGCCGACTGCTGGCTGGGATCGGCTGCGCCCTCGGGGCGGCGTGCTCCGACCCGACCGTGCCAAGCCGGACAGCGGCATATCCGTTCACCGACCTGTTCGGCGAGGTGTTTCACTGGCCAACCGAACGCCTCCCCGTCCGGTTCTACGTCGACCCGCGCGGCAACCTGGGCGAGCTCGTGGCTCGTGCCATCGACACCTGGGAGCGACAGTTCTTGTACGGGGAGTTCCGCGGCGTGGTGGCGGACGACTCCGGCGCCGCCGACGTCCTCGTCCGCTGGTCCGACAGCGTGCCGCCGGACGCCCCACCGGACAACGGTCCCCCGGTCGTCGCGTGCGGCGGACTGACGCAAGGCATCCTGGACACGACCGGCACCGCCTTCGCGGAGCCCTTGGTGATCGAGCTCGACATCATCGGGGGAACCTCCTACACCCCCGGGCAGGTCCAAGCGTGCCTGCGGCGCACCGCGATCCACGAGTTGGGGCACACGTTGGGGCTGCTGCAGGAGGCGGCCGATTCGCAGGTGATCATGCATTCGCCTCCGCTGGTGGCGGTTCCCACCGAGCGCGACCGACGCACGGTCGAGCGGCTGTACCACACTCCCCCTACCCTCGGCCCGCCTCCCCCTTAGGTACGGTGTGCGTAGTGCATGGTTCGCGACGGTGCGGTAGCGTAACTCCGGCTCGCACCATCTAATACCACGCACCACGCAGCACGCACCGTGGCTCCGCTTGACACGCCTCGCTGCCGCACCTAGCATAACCCCTTTCCCGAAAAGGACTTCAGGCCTCGATGTCCAGCCGCCGCCAGGAGGCCCTCGACTATCACTCGCAGGGCCGCCCTGGGAAGATCCAGGTTTCACCGACGTATTTCTTCGCCGATTGCACCGTCAACATCGATCCCGACGCCGAAGCGCTCGCCGAGATCGCGTCGGCGACGGCGCGCTTCGTGTGGCGCCTCGAAAGGGAGCCGCGTGTAGCGATGCTGTCGTTCTCGAACTTCGGGAGGGTGAAACACGTCGCCGCCGAGAAAGTGCGGCGCGCCGTCGACTTGCTGCACGAGCGCGAGCCCGGCCTGCAGGTGGACGGTGAGATGCAGGCCGACACCGCGGTGGTCGAGCGCGTCCTCACGCGGACCTACCCCTTTGCGCAGCTCCGCAGCGCGGCGAACGTGCTCATCTTCCCCGACCTCGACGCGGCGAACATCGCTTACAAGCTGCTCGATCGTCTCGGGGGGGCCCAGGCAATCGGACCGATCCTCGTCGGGATGGCGCAGCCGGTACATGTCTTGCAACGCGGGGCCGAGGTGAACGAAATCGTCAATCTGGCGGTGATCGCCGCCGTCGACGCCCTGGAACATCGCCGCCACGCGCGGCCTTCTCCCTAGAGGACTTCCCATGCGGACAGCGAGGACCCCAGCCGCCCCAGGCACCCGGATGACCGGCGCGTCGCTGGCGGGCTTCACGCCCCAGCACGCCGTCCTCTGGAACCTCGGCCCCGCCGCGCTCTACGAGCACGCGGTGCGGCGCGGGGAGGGCGTGCTGGCCGCTTCCGGTCCCTTCTGCGCCGTCACCAGCCCGCACACCGGGCGCAGCCCGAACGACAAGTTCGTGGTGCGCGACGCCGCGTCCACGGAGCCGGTGTGGTGGGGCAAAGTGAATCAACCGCTCGCCCCGGAGTACTACGACCGACTCCTCGCCGATGTGATGCGGCATTTGAACGGGCAGGAGCTGTTCGTGCGCGACCTGTTCGCCGGTGCCGATCCGGCCTACCGCGTCCCCGTCCGGTTCGTTTCGCCGAGCGCGTGGCACACGCTGTTCGTCTACAACATGTTCCTGCGGCCGTCGGAGGCGGACCTCGCGGGGTTCACGCCCGCCTGGCAGGTGCTGCACGCCCCCGAATTCCAGGCCGATCCCGGCGCGCACGGGACCAAGACGGGGACGTTCATCATCCTCAATATCGGGCGGCGCACGATCCTGATCGGCGGGACGCGCTACGCCGGCGAAATGAAGAAGTCCATCTTCACGGTGCTCAATTTCGTGCTCCCCGAGCAGGGCGTCCTCCCGATGCATTGCTCGGCCAACGTCGGCGCACCGGACGATGTGGCGCTGTTCTTCGGGCTCTCGGGCACCGGCAAGACGACGCTCTCCGCCGACGCGGAGCGCCGGCTGATCGGGGACGACGAGCATGGGTGGAGCGACGCCGGGGTGTTCAATTTCGAGGGCGGCTGCTACGCCAAAGTGATCCGGCTTTCGCCCAACGGCGAGCCGGAGATCTACGCCACCACCCGCCGCTTCGGCACCGTGCTCGAGAACGTCGTGGTCGATCCGGTCACCCGCCTGCTGGACCTCGATTCCGCCGCGATCACCGAAAACACGCGCGCCTCCTACCCGATCGATTTCATCCCGAACCACGTCCCGAGCGGGACCGCCGGGCATCCCGCGCACATCGTGTTCCTCACCTGCGATGCATTCGGCGTGATGCCGCCGGTCGCCCGGCTCAGCCCGGCACAGGCGATGTACCACTTCCTCTCGGGCTACACCGCCAAGGTGGCCGGCACCGAGCGCGGCGTGACGGAGCCGAAAGAGACGTTCTCCGCCTGCTTCGGCGCGCCGTTCCTCCCGCGCCACCCGAACGTCTACGCCTCCCTGTTGGGCGAGAAGATCGCGCGGCACGACGTCGGCTGCTGGCTGGTGAACACGGGCTGGACCGGTGGGCCGTTCGGCACCGGCAATCGGATGAAGCTGTCCGACACTCGCACCATGGTGCGCGCGGCGCTCGCCGGCCGCCTCGATCGCGTGCCCACGGTCCGCGAGCCGACGTTCGGGTTTACCGTACCGACCGAAGTGCCCGGCGTCCCGGCCGACGTGCTGCTGCCGCGGCGCACCTGGACCGACGCCGTCGCGTACGATGCGCAGGCCGGGCGGCTCGCGGGACTGTTCCGCAAGAACTTCGAGCAGTTCGCCGACCAGGTGCCGGCCGCGGTCCGCGCAGCCGGTCCCCCCGGCCCCGGGGCGTGAGCCCGCTCGAAGTCGTCCGGGATCCGCTGTGGAACAACATCCGGCTCGAGCCCGAGGCGCTCGCGCTGCTGGACACCCCCTCGGTGCAGCGATTGCGCTACGTCCGCCAGCTCGGTCATGCCTTTCTCGTCTATCCGGGCGCGACGCATTCGCGCTTTGAGCACGCGCTTGGAGCCTATCACCTCGCCCGCCGTGCGCTGACGCATCTCGAAGAGGGAGGCCAGCGTCCCGACGCGCTGGACGCGCTGCGGCTCAAGCTCGCCGCGCTGCTGCACGACATCGGACACTACCCATTCTCCCACGCGCTCGAGGAAGCTGGACTGCCGAGCCACGAGGCGCTGGCGGAGCGACACCTCGCGCGGCGCGATCTGGGCGGCGCGCTGGAGCGCTGCGGCATCGTCCCCGCGAAGCTCCTCGCGCTGATTCGCGGTCAGACCCGCGAGCCGCTCGCCGGCCTCGTCTCCGGTGCGGTGGACGTCGACAAGCTGGACTACCTCTCGCGCGACGCCTGGATGTGCGGCGTGCCCTATGGGGTGATCGACGTCGATCGCCTGCTGTCCTCCCTCACCCTGGCCGCCGGCAGCGGCGGGCGTATCGCCTTGGCGCTGCATGAAAAAGGGCTCGCCGCCCTCGAATCGCTGCTGTTCGCCAAGTACCAGATGTACCGC
>JBOHSO010000044.1:0-3170 GCA_050921685.1 Gemmatimonadales bacterium | reverse complement strand
GGCTCGAGGCGCGGGGCGAAATTCGGGGCGGCCGGTTCGTCGGCGGGTTCTCGGGGGAGCAGTACGCGCTTCCCGAAGCGGTGGGGTCGTTACGCGCGGTGCGACGCGGGGAGCCCCAGGGCGAGCTCGTGGCGGTGAGCGGGGCCGACCCGCTCAACCTCGTCGGCATCATCGTGCCCGGCGATCCGGTCGCCGCGCTCACCGGCAATCGCATCCTCTATCGCGATGGAGTGGCGGTGGCGGTGCGGGAAGGCAACGAGGCTCGCCTGCTCGTGGAGGTGACGCCGGAAGAATCTCAGATGCTGCGCGCCGCGCTGGTGCGCCAGCGGGTTGCGCCGCTGGTGCGGGCGTACCTGGGCAAGCGATAGCGGCTCACGCGGGCAGCTGCTGCACTGCCCGCCACGCCTGGTCGATTGCTGAGTTGGTGTAGGCGAACGCTCCGGCATCGGCGTTGGCGATCGTGATCCGGCCGAATGGTTGGCGCCCCACGACACACGGCCGCTGGTCTTCCAGCCACGCCTCGTCCCACAGGGAGTTGTACTCGTAGCTGTAGCCATGCGCCCAGCGGTTCACGGTGATCGCCGTGATGTCCCGGGCGGGGTCGAACCCGCCGGCCCCGAGCATCCGGCCGAGCTGGTCCCGGAGGCTGCGCTCGAACGTCTCGAACGGTGTACCGAGCAGCTCGGTCCGGCCGGCGCGGTGCTGGTCGCGGGCGGGAAGGCCCGAGTGGCACGGCGCGCGGACGAGGTTCACGACGGCCGGCTCGTCTGGGATGCGCGGTGATCGGTACCCGCCGAGATCCACCGGGAAATCGAGGGAGATGCTGGAGTAGTAGCTGCCGGGCGCGAACACCTCCGACACGCCCAGCTCCTGAAACGCCTTCCAGTTCACCACCGCCACATTGGCGTACACCAACGGGACCTTCACCGCGTACGCCAGCGCTTCCCGCTGTGGCGGGGCAGCTCCGGACAGAGGTACGGGATGACCATGTTCCAGCACGCGAGCACGCAGGCCTCCGCCTGCACCGTCCAGACCCGACCGCCGCGCACGTAGGTGATCTCGACGGCGCGAGCAGACTCGGGATCGTTCAGGTGGCGCACGCGGACGACGGTGCTGTTGAGGCGGATGCGGGTGGCGGAAGCTTCATCGTCCAGCTGGGAGTAGTCGAGCCGGGCGGTCACGACGTCTTCCATTGTGTTTCCGGACAGCGCCGGCGGCACGAGTCGCCGCACCAGCAGTCGCGCGATCGAGGCGTTCCCGTCGGGGAAGTGGAAGATGTACGGCTCCGTCTCGTTCATCCACAGTTGCGGCGTGAGTCCCATTCCGGGGCCTGGACCCTCGTCGAGGAGGAGACCGGCGAAGCCGGGGAACTCGAGCCCCCAGCAGTCCAGCGCGGGCACCGCATCAATCCCGACGCCGTAGAGGTCGTGGGTCCACGCTTGGAAAAACGGGATGGCGTCCGGAGTCACCTTCACGAGGTCGAGGAGAAAGTCGCGGTAGCTGGTTTTCGCGAGCCGGGCCTTCTTCTCATCGGACGAGAGGCCGGGAAGATAGTCCCGGCTGCTGTGGTAGAGTCGGTGAATGTCCCGCCGGGCCGCCGGAGACAGCGGGGCGCGCTCCAGGAAGGCCCGGGACACCGCGTCGGTGCCGCCGGTGAGTAAGCGATCGTCTCCGAATGTCTCGCGGTCGAAAAACGTGCCACTCCCGAGCCCGAGCTTCTCGTAGCGTTGCTGGTCGAAGGCGGTGTAGAAGCGTTGCACATCGACGCCCAGCTCGGTGAGCAGGCCACGGGCCGCGGGGCTGTACTGGGCGGGACTCTCGATCGATTCGGTCCCGCCATATGAGAGCAGCAGTCGTCCGCCCGCCGTGAGCTCGTTGCGCTTGGCGTGGCCGCCGAAGTCGTCGTGATTGTCGAGCAGCAGGACCCGCACACCATTCCCGCGGGCTTGGCGGTAGAAATGGGCCGCCGCCAAGCCGCTGATCCCCGCTCCCACCACCACGAGATCGTAACGCTCACGCGTGTCCCGCGCCCGCCCCAGCGTTTTTTCGAGGGTGCCGATGCGCAGCTCGTGCGCGGTTTCGAACGAGCCGGGGTGGTTGCCGCGGAGACCCGTCAGCGCCGGCGGGTAGTAGCGCGGATCGCGCTCCGGCGCGAACGGGACGTCGGGCTCGGACGGGCGGCAGCCGGCGGGGAGCAGCGTCGCGCCCAGCGCGATCGCCACACCGTCCAAGAAGTCCCGACGGCTGATCGAGCGGTCCATGCCGAGGCGGCGATCGAACGCGTCGGCCATCGGACCGCTAGCCGTCTAGAATCGCGACGCCGCGAGCGTCACGTCCGCCCCTTGCCAGGCCGTGCGGAACCGCGCGTCTACTTGCCCGGCCTCGGCGTGCTTGCCCTGGGTATGCAGGGCCTGCGCCAGGCCGAACAGCGACCAGCCGTTCTCGGGGAATCGCTTGAGGTCCTCCCGATACGCCTGCTCGGCGTCGGCTGGACGACCCGCTTTCAGTAGCACCGCGCCGAGGGAGTGGCGGATCGGGTAGTACCAATCCGGTGGCTCGAAATAGAGCAGTCCGTCCTCGAGCTTGACCCCCTCGCGGAAATGCATGATGGCTTCGTCGAACCGGCCCTGTCGGGCGGCGATCTCTCCGGCGAGCACGTGCGCCGCGATCTGCAGATTCGTGTTCGGCGTCACCCACCCGGCGGCCGAGTATCCCCGCGCGCTGGACTCCCCGATCTGCTGCACGGTGTCCAGTGCGGCCTGCGCCTCGCCGAAGCGACCAGTCGCCGCGAACGCCACGCCGCGGGCGTACTGCACCATTCCCCGCGAGTAGGCCAGCTCCGCCGGCGGGAGCGGTAGCGCGAGCAGCTCCTCCCAGCGTCCGAAGGTCACGTAGGTGAGGTAAGGAAAGATGACGAACGGCTCGAGGATGGGTACCTGCTTCGCGACCTCGTACGGGGTCGTGGCTGCGGTCTTCTTCGCGGCCTCGATCGCCTGGGCGCTGCGGCCCGCCAGCGTCGCGGCGAACGAGAGGAAGTGGTAGTTGTGCGGGTAATAGCCGAGCGGATACACGCCCTGCGGCTTCTGGCCCTCGATGTACACCTCGTCCGTGTGCACCGCGTGGACATTGGCCTGGATGGCGTCGGCGTAGCGGCCCACCCGGATGTAGAT
>JBOHSO010000043.1:0-2830 GCA_050921685.1 Gemmatimonadales bacterium | reverse complement strand
GTTCTATACCTGGTCGGCGTTGTACGCCGGTCAGAAGGGGAGCCTGCTGTTCTGGGCTACGGTGTTGGCGCTGTTCGGCGCGTTGGCGCAGCTGCTCACCGGGCCGCGGCATCGCGTCTACCTGCCGTACGTCGGCGCCATCACCTGTATCGTCGCCGCGTTTTTCGTGAGCGTGATGCTGTTTGGCCACGCAAATCCGTTCGAGCGCCTGCCGTATACGCCGTTGGACGGCCGGGGCTTGAACCCGCAGCTGCAAAATCCGGGAATGGTGTTCCACCCCCCGATGCTCTATCTCGGCTACATCTCGATCACGATCCCGTTCGCCTTTGCGATCGCGGCGCTGCTCTCCAAGCGGCTCGACGCCGACTGGCTGGTGGCGATCCGCAAATGGACGCTGCTCTCCTGGCTGTTCCTGGCGGTGGGGATCACTCTCGGCATGTGGTGGGCCTACGTGGAGCTCGGCTGGGGTGGCTACTGGGCGTGGGACCCGGTCGAAAACGCGTCGTTTCTCCCATGGCTGACGATGACCGCGTTTCTCCATTCCGTCATGATCCAGGAGAAGCGCGGGATGCTGAAGAAGTGGAACCTCGCCCTCATCATCGGTTCCTGGTTGCTGTCGATCTTCGGCACGTTCATCACGCGCTCCGGCGTGATCTCGTCGGTGCACTCGTTCACCCAATCGGACGTCGGCTATTTCTTCCTCGCCTTCCTCGTGGTGGCGGCGCTGCTGAGCTTCGGCCTGTACGCCCGCCGCCTGCCGCTGCTGCAAGCCGAGGCGACCCTCGAGTCGATGGTGAGCCGGGAGGCCAGCTTCTTGTTCAACAACCTGCTGCTCGTGGGGATCGCCTTCTCGGTGCTGTGGGGCACGCTCTTTCCGATTCTCTCCGAGCTCGTCTCGGGGACCAAGGTCACGGTGGGACCGCCGTTCTTCAATCAGGTGAACATCCCGCTCGGTCTGGCGTTGCTCGCGGTCACGGGGATCGGCCCGCTCATCGCGTGGCGCCGCTCGTCCCTGCCGAACTTGCGGCGCCAATTCGCGGTCCCGGCCGCGACCGCCATGCTGGTGGGGCTGGCGTTGCTCACGGCGGGCATGCGGGACGGCTGGGCCATCACGGCGATCGTGCTGGGCGGGTTCGTCTCCGCGACCATCGCCCAGGAGTTCGCGCGCGGCGTCACGGCTCGCCACCGCCAGTACGGGGAGCGGTGGCCGCTGGCTCTCGTGCGGCTGATCGGGCGAAATCGCCGCCGCTACGGCGGCTACATCGTGCACGCCGGCATCGTGATCCTGTTCATCGCGTTCGCCGGCATGGCCTTCAAGACCGAGACCCAGGCCACGCTACGGCCCGGTGAGACGGCGTCGCTCAAGAGCCCGTACGGCTGGACCTACACCTTCACCCACTTCGGCGTGTCGCAATACGACGCACTGAATCGACAGGTCACCGCGGCGACGGTCCTGGTGGCGCGCGACGGCCGGCGCCTCGGTCTCCTGACCTCCGAAAAACGACAGCATGTGGACGCCTTCAAGCGGCCCACGTTTCAACCGTCCACGGAAGTCGGAATCAAGAGCGACCCGCGCGAGGATCTCTACATCGTCCTGGCCGGCGTGGTCGACGGTACGGAGCAAGCGGTGTTTCGCTTCACCATCAACCCGCTGGTCTGGTGGGTGTGGTTCGGCGGGATGATCGTCGCACTCGGTGGGCTCATCGTCATGTGGCCGGCTGGCGGCGCCCACACACTGCGCCCCGCGCAGGCCGGGTACGTGGTGAAACTGGTGGCCAAAGACGTCGGATAGCCGGATGGACGGATCGGCGGATCGTTCTCGGCGGGAGTTTCTCGCGGCGGGGTTCGGGGTATTGCTATCCGTCAATCCGGCCATCCGCCGATCCGCCCAGGATTCGCTCGCCGACGCCGGCCCCTCCGGGAAGCTGTGGGACCCCGCCCGCGCCGGGCTGCCGGTCCAGCCCGTCACCGCCGGGGACAACGATGCCGCGATCCAGGCGATCGAGAAGCGGCTCAAGTGCACTTGCGGTTGTAACCTCGACGTGTACACCTGCCGCACCACCGACTTCACGTGCACCACGAGTCCGGCGATGCACCGGGAGGTCCTCGCGCTCGCCGCGGCAGGGCTCACCGCCGAGCACATCGTGGCGAGCTTCGTCACCAAGCACGGGCAGGCAATTCTGATGGCGCCGCCCAAGCGAGGATTCAACCTCGCCGGATACTTCGTGCCGGCCGTCGTGATTCTCGCGGCTGGCACGCTCCTCGTGCTCGCGATGCGTCGTTGGGTGCGGCGTGGGGCCCCCTCCGCAGCCGGCGCGGAGTCCGACGCCGGGATGGCAGGCACGGCGGCCGAGCTCGAGCGGCTGCGCCGGGAGCTCGAGCGCGTCGACGCGTGAAGCCGATCGTCGAGCTGCTGGGTGGGATCGCGCTGGCCGCCGCGGCGGTCTACTTCGTCCTCCGGCCGATTCTCTTCCCCTCGCCGCAACCGTCCGGGCAGGAGTCTGGAGCGTCCGACCCGGCCGACGATCCGGAGGACGATCTCTCCCGCAGCGCCGTGGCGCTCCGTGCCCTGCGGGAGATCGAATTCGACCGCGCCACGGGCAAGCTCGCCGATGCGGATTACGACGCCCTGAAGCGGCAATACACCGCCGCGGCGTTGGCCGCGTTGCGCGAGACGGAACCGGCGGAGGTGGATCCGCACGGGAACGTGCGGCGGTCTCCCGGGTTGCGCGTTCCCGGTCCGGTCTGCCCGACGCACGGTCCCCGCCCCGAATCCGGTCCGATGTTCTGCTCCGAATGCGGCCGGCGCCTCGAGGAGGCACCCGGCTAC
>JBOHSO010000042.1:0-3407 GCA_050921685.1 Gemmatimonadales bacterium | reverse complement strand
GCTGGAGGCGGGGATCACCCCGGGCGCGATCGCCGAGGGGCTGCGAACGTTCCACGCGCTGCCGCACCGGCTCGAGCCGGTGGTCGAGCGCGACGGTGTGCGCTGGATCAACGATTCCAAGGCGACCAACGTCGCGTCCACCGTCGTCGCGGTAGAGGCGATGGACCGGCCGTTCGTGTTGCTGCTCGGCGGCCGCCACAAGGGCGAGCCCTATACGCGGCTCGCCCCGCTGCTGCAAGCGCGCTGCCGGCTCGTGATCGCCTACGGCGAGGCGGGCCCGATCGTGGAGCAGGATCTGAGGGGAGCGGTGCCAGTGGAGCGCGGTGACGGCTTCGCGGACGTGGTGGCCCGCGCCCGGCGCGCGGCCCGACCGGGCGACGCGGTGTTGTTGTCGCCGGCCTGCTCGAGCTACGACCAGTTTGCGAACTACGAGGAGCGCGGCGCCGAGTTCCGGCGGCTCGTGACGGCGGCATGATCGAGCGCCGCTGGGAGACCCGGCTCCTCGCGGTGGTCGCGATGGCGCTCTCGATGATCGGTCTCATCGCCGTGTACGGCGCCTCGAGCCTGCTGGCCACTCCGAAAGGGGGCATCGTCGGCTCGACCTACGCGCTGAACCAGGCCGTCGGCCTGGTTGCGGGTGGCGTGCTCGCCACTCTCGTCACGCAGCTCGACTACCACCTGTGGCAGCGCTGGGCGTGGCCGTTCCTGGGCCTCGTCGCCGCGCTGCTCCTCATTCCGCTGCTGCCGTTCACGCGAGAGATCGCGCCGACCATCAACGGCGCGCGCCGTTGGGTCTACATCGGTCCGCTGCACGTGCAGCCCTCGGAGCTGGCCAAGCTCGCGATCGTGGCGTGGACGGCGATGCTCGCGGCCAAGAAGGGCGAGCAGCTGCGGGATTTCCGGCGCGGGCTCCTGCCGGTGCTCGTGGTCGTGGTCCCGGTCGTCGGCATGATCTTTCTGGAGCCGAATCTCTCGATGGCGCTACTGATCACCCTGCTGGCCGGTGTGGTGCTGTTTTCGGCGGGGGCGCGGATCGGACATTTTCTGCTGCTCGCGGTCGGCTCGGCGCCATTGGTGTTCGGCGCGATCGCCACGGCGCAGTACCGCGTCGCCCGCGTGGTCACTTTCCTCAACCCCGGCAGCGCGCCGGCCGAGGCGACGTGGCAGGTGCATCAATCGCTCGTCGGGATCGGGGCGGGCCAGTTCGTGGGGGTAGGGATCGGGCAGGGCCAGCAGAAGCTCGGCTACCTCCCCTATGCGTACGGAGACTTCATTTTCTCGACGCTCGCCGAGGAGTGGGGCTTCCTCGGCGTGCTGGTGCTCGCGGTCGGCTTCGGCGTCTTCGTCTGGTTCGGGTTCCGGATCGCCCGCACGGCGCGCGATCCGTTCGGCCAGCTTCTCGCCGCGGGCCTGACCGCCATGATCGGAAGGAGCGCCGTGCTGCACATCGGCGTGAACTTGGCGGTGCTGCCGACCACCGGGATCACGCTGCCGTTCGTGTCCTACGGCCGCTCGAGCCTGGTGGTCTCCCTCATCGCCACCGGCATCCTGGTCAGCGTGGGGCTGGGGCGGAGCGGGAAAGCCGTCGAGCGGTGAAGGTTCTCATCGCCGGCGGCGGGACCGGCGGCCACCTGATGCCCGCCCTCGCGCTGGCCCAGGCGCTGCGCGACGCGCGCCCCGACGCGGAGCCGGTGGTGGTCGGCGCCCAACGCGGCATCGAGGCGCAGGTGCTGCCGCCCTATCCGTATCGCTATCATCTTCTCCCCGTCGAGCCGCTGTTTCGCCACGCCTGGTGGCGCAACGCGCGCTGGCCGGTGGTGGCCTGGCGCGTGTGGCGGGCGGCCGGGCGACTGCTCGCCCAGGAGCGGCCCGCGATCGTCGTCGGGACGGGGGGGTACGTGGCCGGGCCGGTGGTGTGGCGCGCCCAGCGCGCCGGCGTGCCGACGGTGCTGCAGGAGCAGAACGCGTTTCCGGGACTCACCACTCGCCTGCTGGCACGGCGGGCGTCGCAGATTCACCTGGGCTTCCCGGAAGCCGCCGTGCGACTCAAGCCGGGCCCACGCACCGCGGTGTTCGCGCTCGGCAATCCGATCCGCCCGCCCGCGGCCGCACGGCCGGGTGATCGGGCGGCGGCGCACGCGGCGTTCGGGATCGCACCGGAGCGCTCCACGGTGCTCGTATTCGGGGGGAGCCAGGGAGCGCGCGCGCTGAACTACGCCCTCGCGGGCACATTGGAGCATGGCGGCCTCCGTGACGTCAATCTGCTGTGGGGCACCGGAGCTGCACACGTCAACGCGTTCACGCACTACGCCGCGACGGGGCGCGTGGTGGTGCAAGGGTTTTTCGACCCGATGGCCCGCGCCTACGACGCCGCCGACCTCGTGGTGTGCCGTGCCGGCGCGATGACGACGGCGGAGCTGTGCGCGTGGGGGAAAGCGAGCGTGCTCGTTCCGTTGCCGTCCGCCGCGGCGGATCACCAGACGTTCAACGCGCGTGCGCTGGCCGACAGCGGCGCCGCCGTCCTGCTCGCGGAGTCGCAGCTCACCGGCCGCTCGCTCGCCGCCACCGTCACCGCGCTGCTCGGTGATCGAGTTCGGCTCGAATCGATCGCGGCCGCCGCTCGGTCCCGGGGTCGACCGAAGGCCGCGGAAGCCATAGTGTCAAATATTTTGACACTTGTCGGCTTTTGACCTCTGCTCTTTTCTAAGTATCGTAGAATCCCTATATTAGACCCCCACAGATGACCTTGTTTGCACCCGGCGGCGACTCGCGGCCGATCCACTTCATGGGAATCGCTGGAGCCGGGATGAGCGCGCTGGCGCTGCTGGCCAGGCGCCGCGGGGTGCCTGTAAGTGGTTGCGATAACGACACTTCCGGTGCTGCCGACGTCGAAGCCCTGGGCGTCAAGGTATGGCGCGGGCACGATCCGGCACACCTGGACGACGCGCGGGCGGTCGTGGTAACGGCGGCCGTGCCCGCGGATCACCCCGAGCTGGCTCGGGCGCGGGCGCGCGGGTTGCCGGTGGTTCGCCGCGCCGACGCCCTGGGCGAGGTGGTGGGGAGCGGGACCGTCGTCGCGGTGGCGGGCACGCACGGAAAGACGACGACGACGGCGATGGTCACGCAGGCGCTCGCGGAGGCGGGCCGCGATCCGACGGGCCTGGTGGGCGGGCGTATCGACGAGTGGGGCGGGAACGCGCGCATCGGCGGCACCACGCTGTACGTCGTGGAGGCTGACGAGTTCGACAAGGCGTTCCTGGCATTGGCGCCGACGGTCGCGGTGATCAACAACGTCGAGGCCGACCACTTGGAGTGCTACGACGGGAGCGTGGCGGAGCTCGAGCGGGCGTTCGGGCAATTCGCGCGCCGCGCCCAGCGCGTCATCGTCGGCGCGGACGATCCCGGCG
>JBOHSO010000041.1:0-1548 GCA_050921685.1 Gemmatimonadales bacterium | reverse complement strand
CGAGATCGGCGACCAGGAGCTCGAGGCGGCGATTCGTGAGGCGCGCGCCGCGGGCCGCAAAGTGATCGCACCCCGCGGATGCGTTACGGGCCGCGACCGTGAACGCCGCGGGTCTGCTCGGCCTGTCCGATCGGGTGGGAAGCGTGGAGCCTGGGAAGTACGCGGACGTGATCGCCACAGCCGGGAATCCGCTGGAAGACCTGGCCGCCTTGCAGCGCGTCGTGTTCGTCATGAGGGGCGGGCGGGTCGCGCTGTCGCCCTGACTCGGCACACGTAGCGGGGCGGCCATGTGGCTTGCCGGGTGTGACCGATGACCAGCCCCACAAGTCCCGGGGCTGCATCGACGTAGCCCCTGTCAAGTCGAAGCCGAACAAAGGCATAGGTCTTGCGGGGTGAGCCTGGCATGGCGGGTCGGAGGAGCGGGCACGATCGTCGGCAGTTCGGGCGTCGCGAGGCTGTGGATCGACGGCAGATCGTCGTTCCGGTGGAGTTCGAGCGCCGCAGCGGGCTCGACCGCCGGATGACGCTCGACCGCCGGACCGGTCTCGACCGTCGCGTCATCACCGACCGGCGCACGAGCGTGCGTCCGCCGGCGGTTGGGCGAGAGCGTTCACAAGTGTAGGACATCCCGGTCTCCGGGATGGGCGCCGACCCTCCTCGGGTAACACCCGGGAGGGTCTTTCTGTGGCGGGTCGATTGGCCGGGTCGAGGGGCCGTGGTAGCTTACCGACCCATGTCCGTGCTCATGATCGTCGCCATGGTGTTCGGGCTGCTCGCGGCGGCACTCGTCGTCGCGGGGGTCGTGGCGCTGCGCAAGCGCAAGATCGTGGGCAGCGTCGCCGCGCTGCTGGCGGGGCTGCTGTGCCTGTCGCTCGGCGCGCTGTCGGGCGCCGTGACGATCGGGGTGCGCGGCTACCGGGCGCTCACCCGTGAGGACGTTGCGGCGCGCGTGCGCACCGAGCCGCTCGGGCCGCAACGGTTCCGCGCCACGGTGGAGCTCCCCGACGGTCGCTCGGGACAGTTCGACATCTCGGGCGACGCCCTGTACGTGGACGCGCACATCCTCAAGTGGCGCTCCATGCTCAACGTGCTGGGCCTGCACACCGGGTACGAGCTGGATCGCGTGGGCGGGCGCTACCACGCGGTCGACGACGAGCAGCATCGCCCCCACACGGTATTCCCGCTGGCCCCCGAGCGGCCCGTGGACGTGTTCGCGTTCGTGCGGCGCCACCCTCGGCTGCTCGCGCCCCTGGTGGACGCGCAGTACGGCTCGGGCACGTTCATCGGCGTGGAACGTCCCGGCCGGTTCGAGGTGCGGGTGTCCACGACCGGGCTGCTGATCCGCCCCGTCCCCGACTCCGGTATGGGGGCGCCGTAACGGGACGGCGGGCGTAGGTTTCGCCCATGCTGCTCCTCAAGCTGCTGCAATCGCTGGTCAAGGCGCTGCACAGCGAGGGAACGCCGGGCCAGGTGGCGGCCGGCATCGCCCTCGGGTCGATCCTCGGCCTGACGCCGCTCCTCAGTCTCCACAATCTCCTCGTCGCAGCG
>JBOHSO010000040.1:0-2177 GCA_050921685.1 Gemmatimonadales bacterium | reverse complement strand
GGCCACGCCCGTGCGCGAGGGACACGTTGAGCTAGCATGAGCGGTTGTCGGACAGCGTAGCGTCGTAGCGTCGCAGAACGGTATCTTCCTCCGCCCATGCTGCTCGCCCTCGACGTCGGCAACACCGAGAGCACCGTCGGCCTGTTCGAAGCGGACCGCCTGATTGGCCACTGGCGCCTCACGACCACCGCCGCGCGCACCCCGGACGAATGGGCGGCCCTGCTCTCGACGTACTTGGTCAACGCCGGGCATTCGCCCTCCGGCGTCCGGGCGGCGATCGTCGCGTCGGTGGCACCGCTCGTCACCCAAAGCCTGTGCGACGGCATTGCCGTCATGACCGGGGTGACGGCGACGGTGGTGGATGGCCGCTCCCGGCTGCCGATCCGCCTCGAGGTGGACGAGCCGCTCACCGTCGGCGCCGATCGCATCGTCAATACCCTCGCCGCCGCGCGCCTGTTCGGGCGCGACACCATCGTGGTCGATTTCGGGACCGCAACCACGTTCGACTGCATCACCGCCGACGCGCGTTTCCTCGGCGGTGTGATCATGCCGGGGATCCGCACGGCGGCCGACGAGCTGGTGCGGCGCACCGCCAAACTGCCCGCCACCGAGCTGACGACTCCGGAGCGCGTGATCGGGAAGCGCACCGAGGATTGCATCCGGGCAGGAGTGCTGTGGGGCTCGGCCGACGCGGTGGACGGTATCATCCGGCGCATTCGCGCGGAGTGGCCCGGGGGCGGCACACCGCTCGTCGTGGCGACCGGCGGGCTCGCGGCCCTCGTGGTACCGCTCACGACGGAGATCGAATCGGTGCACCCCGAGCTGACGCTCGTCGGCCTGCGGCTCGCCGCGGAGGCCTTGGGCCTTGGCTGGTAGGGCCGGGGCGCTAGATTAGGCGCGAACAGTCTTGTCGATCGAGAGGCATGCGCACATGACCAGCGGCGCCGTTGCAGCGACCGACCGCTCCGATTTCCGCAGCGTACTCGTGGGCGGTACCAAAGTGGGCGTGGTGACGGCGGTCCTCGTGATCGCCTGCCTGGCGGTCACCCGATTGCTGCCTGCCGGTGTTTCCCGAGACGTGGTGCTCAGCCTGTTGGTCCTCGCCACCGGTGTCCTGGTCAGCCTGCTGCCGGGGGAATGGGTGGTGCCCCGCAATACCGAGGGGGTAGCCGGCACAGCCGCGATGGGTCTGTGGGGCACGGTCGTCTTCATGGCGATCGACATCGTGCTGTTACGGCCTTTCAAAGCCTACCCGTGGACCTGGGATGCCATCGGCGGCGGCAGCACATGGTGGTACCTGCCGGTCTGGTGGATGCTCGGGACCTTCCTCGCCTGGATGGGGGGGTTGTTGACCGCCGCCCGCAACACGCCCCCACGCGCACCGGCAACGCTCGGGCAACTGGCCATGCCGCTCGTTTTGGGGACGGTCGGGCTCGCCGCGGTGAGCAAGCTCCTCGGCCTCCCGGTCGCCATCCCCGTGCTGGTCGGCGCCAGCTACACGGTGACGCTCGCTGCGCTGGCGCTGCTGTTCACCGTGCGGAAGGCCTAGCGCGTGGGCGGCGCGGGGCTCCCCCGCTGGCTGGCGCACGCGCTCGTTGTCGTCGGTTGGCTCCTCACGCCGATCATGGCCTGGGGAGCCTCGTTTTTCGGCCTTTGGATCGGTGCGCTGTTCGCCGCACGGTTCTCACACCCCCTCGCGATGCTCGCGCCCGCCGTGCTCGGTGCCGCAGTGTGCGGCTTCGGTGCGCTGTGGGCGTGGGTCCGCTTCATGCGGCGGGTCCCGCATCTGCTCGCGCACCACATGGCGGCACGAACCGCGCCGGAGCTTCCCCCGGTTGCCGACGCGTAAGCTGCTCCTACTGATCACCGCGGTCGCGGCGCGATCGCTCGTCGCGCAGCAACGCGAGGTCGGCCTGCTGTACGGGCGGTGGGCGGAGAGTCGCCACGTCACCTACGAGGCCCGGCTCGACCGCCCGCTCGGGGGCGGCCGCTGGATGCGCCATGGCGTCACGGTGCATGCGCTGACGGAACGCGGCGGCGCCGGACGGGACTTCTTTGGACTGGGCTACGAGTTGCAAGCGTTCCGCGGGCGGTCCACCTTCGGCCCGTACCTCCTGCTCGGAGGCGCCGTGGGAGTGGCCACCGACACGGCGCGACACGGTCTCGCCGCCCTGTGG
>JBOHSO010000039.1:0-6586 GCA_050921685.1 Gemmatimonadales bacterium | reverse complement strand
AGTTCAACTGCCGCTTCGGCGACCCCGAGACCCAGGCTCTGCTGCCGATCCTGCCGCGCGACAGCATGGCGCACCTGGCGGCGATCGCGGGCGACGCCTGGCGCCCCCCTCCGGGGGCGGACGCGCTCCGCCCGACCGGCGCAGCGGTCACAACGGTGCTCGCCGCCCGCGGCTATCCCGACCACCCAAAGCCGGGCGCGGCGATCCAGCTCCCCGCCGACGCCGGTCCCGACGTCCTGCTGTTTCACGCCGGCACCACGCTGGACCCCAGCGGCACGCTGCGGGTGGCGGGCGGTCGCGTCCTGAACGTCACCGGCATCGCACCGACCGTCGCCGCCGCGGCGGACCTGAGCCGGACCACGAGCGCGCGCGTGGAGTTCCAGGGCAAGGTGTTTCGCCGCGATATCGCGTGGCGCGAGATCCGCCGTGCCGGAGCTGCCTGAAGTCGAGACGATCGTGCGCGACATCGCGCCGGGGCTCGTGGGTCGCCGCATTCGCACCGCGCGCCTCGCCAAGTCCGACGTGTTGCGCCGCGTGTCGCGGTCCCGGCTGCTCGCCACCCTCTCCGGCAATACGGTCCAGGACGTGAGGCGGCGGGCCAAGCACGCCGTGTTCCAGCTGCGCAGTGGGCACCGCATGGTGATCCAGCCGCGAATGACCGGATCGCTCGTCGTGTACCACGGCCGGCGCTCGGCCGAGGAGGCGTCTTACGCGGTGCTCACCTGCGAGCTCGCGGGCGGGGCGCGCTTCGTGTATCGCGACGTGCGACGGCTCGGAACGGTGTGGCTACTGGACGAGCGCGGCTGGGCCGCGTATACGGCCCGTCTCGGCCCGGAGCCGCTGGAGCGGGACTTCACACCGCAGACCTTGGGCGCGATCCTGGCCGGCACCCGGTCCGCCGTGAAAAAAGCGATAATGGACCAACGCCGGCTCGCCGGCGTCGGCAACATCTACGCCAACGAGGCGTTGTTCGACGCGGGACTCGACCCCTCCCGGCCGGCCGCGAGCCTGGCGCCCGGCGAGATCGCGGCGCTGCACGACGCGATCGTCGACGTGCTGCAGCGCGCCCTTCGCGCCTCGGGGACGACGGTCCGCGACTACCGGACCGGCACCGGCCAGGCCGGGAACTTTCAGCTCGAGCTGAAGGTCTATGACCGGGGTGGCGAGCCGTGCCGGCGCTGCGAGCGACGCCTAGTCACCACGCACGCGATTGACTTGCGGCAGACGACGTTGTGCGCGTTCTGTCAGAGATGAGTCGCCGTTATGCGGCTCAGGGCCCCGGCGCCGCGGCCGGCGCCCAGGCACCGGCCGCGATCTCCAGAATCACCGGCAGTTCCCAGTCGCCGAACCTGGCCGTCATCGCCTGAACGACGTCGGCGGCCGATCGCGCGCCGCTGAGCGCCGCTTCGAAGCTCCGGATGTAGTCGGCGGTCGCGTCGAGCACGGCCGGATCGTCCGCCGCGCCCGCTCGCTTATGGCCCGCGATCACCGTCCGGGCCCCGAGCCGCTTGATTCGCTCCAGGTCCTCGAGCCAATTCGCGCGCCGCCTCGAGCCCGCCTCGGCGAGCCACACGTGGACGCCGTTGTAGGACAGATCGCCCGTGACGACGGTCTGGATGGAGGGGATCCACACCACCGCCGCGGCTCTGCCTTCACCCGGCCGCAGCCGAATGAGCTCAAGCCGCTGTCCCTCGAGGACCAGCGTATCCGGCGGGTAGGGCTTGGCCAACACCGGCGCGTCGGTGAGATCGGCGCCGAACGCCGGCTTCCATTGGGCCACTTTCTGGCGCGCGGTGCTCTGCATGACGCCCACCGCCATGGGGACCGCGTACACGGGAACCCCGGGGAATCGCGCAAGGATCGGCGCCAGGCCGAAGTAGTGGTCCGGGTGGCCGTGGGTGATGAACACCGCGATCAGCCGCTTTCCGGTGGCGGCGATCCGATCGGCGACCTTCTGCCCTTCGCTCAGGGTGAACTGGGCGTCGATCAGCACCGCATCGCGCGATCCGGTGACGATCGTCGAAGTGACGGCCAAGGCCTTGGGGTCGGCGGTGTAGACCTCGACGGTCACCGGCGTCTGCTGCGCGACCGCCGTGCGTGGGGCGGCGCAGAGGGTGGCGGCCACCATCCAGCGGAAGGTGCTCATCATTGCCTGGCCTTTCGGAATGGAAGAATGCCCTGGATGCGAACTCGACCGTGCACCGCCATTGCCTCCGGCCTGGCGGCCCTCGCGATCTTCGGCTCCTGCCCCACGTTCTACACCGATAGCGCGGGCACGCCCGCGCTCAAGGCCGAAAGGTTCTCCTACAGCATCGCGCCGCTGTTCGAAGCACGGGAGGTCGACCGGCTGCGCGCCGGTGCCGACTCGAGCGGAACCCTGCGTCTCGAAGTCCGCAATGAGGCGCTCGAAACGCACTACATCAACCAACTCGGCGTGCTCCAGGTTTCCCTGGGGCCCGACGAGACCGTAGCGCCAACACCGACCGGCGCCCCGATCGCCGTGCGCCGGCTCGCGCCGCCGGCCATTGCGCGGGACCGCGCCCGACGCGACGTTCGCGCCGACTTGGTCGCAGCGGACGGACGAACGTTTGCGACGGCGCCCGCCGTCCTGGCCGGCGTGACCCGCGAGGACGCCCCGCTGAGCCCCGCTGCCGCGGATCGGCAGCGGCATGGCGGCGGAGGCTAGCGACCCGGCGCTCAGCCGGCGGGAAGCGTGACCAGGCGGGCTCGCGGCGGGATCCCCGGCTCGAGCTCGAGGATCCCTACCGACACCGGAAGGTTGAAGCGGCGCGGCCCGGCGCTCCCGGGGTTCATGACCGTCACGGTCCGGTCCACCAGCTCGAGCATCGGCTTGTGGGTGTGGCCGTACACGATGATCTCGGCGGCGGGAAACGCCGTGTGGAGTGCCGCGGGGGTGAGCGGGTCGAGCCGGTCGCCGTGGGTCACGACGAAGTCGAATCCATCGAGCTGCAGCTCCGCGACCCCAAGCAGCCGCGCCCGCAGCTCGGGCCCGTCCGTATTGCCATAGACGGCGGTGACCGGCGCGATCGTGGCGAGGTCCGTAAGGATTTCCGGCTTGCCCACGTCGCCGCCGTGCAGGATGTGGTCTACCGCCCGGAATACCTCGAACAACTCGGGCCGGAGCAGCCCGTGGGTATCGGAGAGAACGCCGATCCGCACCGTCAGCGCAGCTGCCCGAGTTGCACGCTCAACGTCCGGTGAACACGCGCACCGGTTATCGTCCCGGCCCGCGCCAGCGGGCCATCAGGTCGATATCGAGCGCGAGATGATCCACCACGCGTTGCACGACGAAGTCCACCAGGTCCGAGACCTGGCGGGGCCGGTGATAGAAGCCGGGAGCGGCCGGCAGCACCACGGCGCCCGCTTCGGTGGCGAGGGTGAGATTGCGCAGGTGCACCAGCGACAGCGGCGTCTCCCGCGGCACGAGGATCAGCCGGCGGCGCTCCTTCAGCGTCACGTCGGCGGCCCGCTCGATCAGCGAGCGGCTCGTGCCGTGGGCGATCGCCGCCACGGTCCCCATCGAGCACGGGCAGATCACCATCGCGGCGGTCCGCGCCGAGCCCGACGCCGGCTGCGCGCCGCGGTCCTTGTCGTCGAACACCGTGACGCTGGCCCAATCGCCGCCCGTCGCCTGGCGCAGCGCCGGTTCCCCCTCGATGCCGCACTCCTCCTCCAGCAGCCGCCACCCGTGACTCGACACGAGCAGCCAGGTGGGGACGTGCTGGGCGGAGAGCACCGCGAGCAGACGGACGCCGTACGGGGCGCCCGAGGCGCCGGTGATGGCGAGGACGACGGGGAGACGGGTCATCTCCCTCGGCGATTGGGCGTGACGGACTTGCGCGGATGCGCCGGGGGACGGGGAGGCGGCGGCAAGTGCGGAGTGCGGAGTGTGGGATGCGGAGGTGCAGTGGAGGGTCGATCCCGATTCCGACTCTTCCCACCGGTACGCGATCGACCTCGCCTAGCCATTCCGCACTCCGCGTTCCGCATTCCGCATTCTAGATCACCCGATCCACCAACGCGCCCAGGAAGACCACCACGCTCACGATCCCGTTCGCGGTGAAGAACGCCGCGTCGAGGCGCGACAGGTCGTGTGGGGACACCAGCCGGTGCTCCCACGCGAGGATCGCCGCGCCGAGGGCCACGCCGGCGTAATAGGCCCAGCCGGCTCCCACCGTCCAGCCGAGCCACACCAGCGCGAGCACGGTCAGCCCGTGCAGCCCTTTCGCCAGGAGAATGCCGCGAGTGCGGCCGAAGCGTACCACGGCGGACTTGAGTCCCGCGTCGCGGTCGAACGTCTCGTCCTGGAGCGCATAGAAAATGTCGAAGCCCGCGATCCAGAAGGTCACCGCCGCGGCGAGCACGACCAGCAGCCACCACGGCTCGCTCCAGCGACCCGTCACCGCGAGGTATCCCGCCGGCCCGGCGATCGCGTCGCCCAACCCGAGCCAGAGGTGCGACCACCACGTGAAGCGCTTGGCGTAGCTGTACAGGGTGATGACCGCGAGGGCGACCGGCGACAGCGCAAAGCACAGCGGGTTCAAGGCCCAGGCGGCCCACTCGAACAGCGCGGCGGCGACGAGGACCGCGGCCCACGCCTGGGGCAGCGTGAGGCGACCGGTCGGCAGCTCGCGCGAGCGGGTGCGCGGGTTCCGGGCGTCGAGCTGGCGGTCGGCGATGCGGTTGAATCCCATCGCCACGAACCGCGCTGCGGTGAAGGCGAGCGCCACGAGTCCAACGGTGCGCCAGGTCACCGGCGCTTCGCTCGAGGCCACCACGACGCCGAGCAGCGCGAACGGCAGCGCGAACACGGTGTGGGGCAGCTTGACGAAATTGACGTAGCGGATGAGGAGCGATTCTCCGTCGAACGTCTGCCCTTCCCGGTTCGCCGCGTTGTCGTTCAATCCGCCCATCCGCCTATCCGCCTCTCCGCCCGAGATCTATTCCCAGCTCCCCCCACATGGCGTCCACCCGCCGCTTCGTCTCGGCGTCCATGACGATCGGATCGGGCCAATCGCGGGTGAAGCCTTCCTCTTTCCATTTTCTGGTCGCGTCGATGCCCATTTTGGAGCCGTACGTGAACGCCCGGCTCGAGTGGTCCAACACGTCGATCGGACCCATGGTGAACCGCACGTCGCGCTCCGGATCGATGTGGTTGAGCGCCACCCACCAGGCTTCCTTCGGGTCGCGCACGTTCACCTCCCGGTCCACCACCACGAGCACCTTGGCCAGCGACATCAGTCCCTGGCCCCACAGGCCGTTCATCACCTTGAACGCCTGCCCCGGATACTGCTTGTCGATGCTCACGAACACCAGATTGTGGAAGATCCCCTCGGCCGGCATGTGGTAGTCGACGATCTCGGGGAGGGTCAACTTGAGCAGCGGCAGGAAGATCCGCTCGGTCGCGTGGCCGAGATAGTAGTCTTCCATCGGCGGGCGGCCGACGATGGTGTGCGGCCACACGGGCTCGGCGCGCATGGTCACCGCGGTGATGTGGACCTTGGGGTACTCGTCGGCGAGCGAGTAGAACCCGGTATGGTCGCCGAACGGACCTTCGGTCACGAGCGGCTCGCGCGAGTCGATATGGCCCTCGAGCACGATCTCCGCTTCAGCCGGCACCTCGAGGTCGCTGGTCAGGGCCTTCGCGAGATGCACCGGCGCCTTGCGCAGGAATCCGGCGAACAGGAACTCGTCGATCGACGGGGGTAGCGGCGCCGAGGCGGCATAGATGCTCGCCGGGTCCCCGCCCAGCGCGATGGCCACCGGCATCGTCTCACCACGCTCCGCCATGCCGCGCCAGTGTGCGGCCCCCACCTTGTGGCGCTGCCAGTGCATCGCCACTTCGCGCCGGCCGATCACCTGGATGCGGTACATCCCGACGTTGCGCGTGCCGGTAGCCGGGTCGCGGGTGATCACGCCTGGGAGCGTGATGTAGGGGCCACCGTCCCGCGGCCAGCAGACCGGGACCGGGAGCTGCGAGAGGTCCACGTCGTCGCCGCGGATCACCAGCTCCTGGCACGGCGGCCGTCCCCCCACCGCCTTAGGCGGGAACCTGGCCATCTCGGCGAGCCGCGGCAGCAGGGCGAGCTTGCCGAGCAATCCTTCCGGCACCTTGAGATTGAGCAGCTCGGCGATCCGCTCCCCGATGGCGTCGAGCCGCTCGACACCCAACGCCAGCGCCATGCGGCGCTCGGAGCCGAACAGATTGACGGCGACGGGATGCGGCGAGACCGCGCCCGAGGCGAGGGTCGGCCGGGTGAACAGCAGCGCCGGCCCACCGCCGGGCGATTTCATGCAACGGTCGGCAATCTCGGTGATCTCGAGCGCGGTGGACACGGGCCGGTCCACGCGCCGCAGGTCGCCCGCGGCGTCGATCGCGCCGATGAAGGCGCGGAGATTATCGAGTGCCATGATGCAGGGCGCAGATCCCGCCGGTCAGCAACTCGTACCGTACCGCGCCGAACCCCGCCGCCGCGAACCGGTCCGCGAATGCGTCCGGATTGGGGAACGCGAGCACCGACTCTGGCAGGTAGGAGTAGGCGTCCGTATGTTTCGAGACCGCGCG
>JBOHSO010000038.1:0-4192 GCA_050921685.1 Gemmatimonadales bacterium | reverse complement strand
TCTATACGTCGGGCACC
Source organism: Gemmatimonadales bacterium (assembly GCA_050921685.1). Classification (GTDB taxonomy): domain Bacteria; phylum Gemmatimonadota; class Gemmatimonadetes; order Gemmatimonadales; family GWC2-71-9; genus DASTHG01. Next base: position 4,175 of record JBOHSO010000038.1, on the reverse strand, counting down.
ACGGGCGACCCCAAGGGCGTGATCCTGACGCACAACAACATCTGGTCCAACGTCCAGGCGACGATCGAGATCCTGCCGCTCGCCGACGGCGACGAGTGTCTCGCAATGCTGCCGCTGTCGCACATCTTCGAGCGGATGGTCGACTACACGCTGATGCAGGCAGGCGTGATCAACAACTACGCCGAATCGTTCGACAAGGTCGGGCCGAACCTCCAGGAGGAGCGGCCCACGATCGTGGTGTCGGTCCCGCGGCTGTACGAGAAGGTGTACGCGCGTGTGCTGGAGAACGCGCTCTCCGGCTCGGGGCTCAAACGGAAGATCTTCTTCTGGGCGAAGCAAGCCGGGGACGACTGGGCGACCTGCATGCTCGCGGGTACGCCCGTTCCCGGCGGCCTCGCGCTCAAGCACAAGGTCGCCGACCGGCTCGTCTTCTCCAAGCTGCGGGCGCGCACCGGCGGCCGCGTGAAGTTCTTCGTGTCGGGCAGCGCGCCGCTCTCGGCCGAAATCGCGAAGTTCTTTTTCAGCGCCGGCATGCCGGTCGTAGAAGGGTACGGCCTGACGGAGACCTCGCCGGTGCTGACGCTCAATCCGCTGCGCCGGCCCAAGCCCGGCTCGGTCGGCCCCACCGTCCCCGGGGTGCAGCTCAAGATCGCCGCGGACGGAGAAGTCCTCGCCAAGGGGCCGAATGTCATGCAGGGCTACTACAACAAGCCCGAGGCGACGGCGGAGGCGATCGACGCCGAGGGGTGGTTCCACACCGGGGACATCGGCGAGCTGGACGCCGACGGCTATCTCAAAATCACCGACCGCAAGAAGGACCTCATCAAGACAGCGGGTGGCAAGTACATCGCTCCGCAGCCGATCGAAAACAAGCTCAAGCTCAACAAGTTCGTGGCCAACGCGGTGGTGCTGGGCGACAAGCGCAAGTTCTCGATCGCCCTCGTCGTGCCGAACTTCGAAGCGCTCGAGCCCTGGGCCACGGGCAAGGGCATCGGCTTCGGGTCGCGTCGCGAGCTGATCGCCCGCCCGGACGTGCGGACCAAGATCGAGGCGGAGGTCGCCTCCATGCTGACCGATCTGGCGCATTTCGAAATGCCGAAGAAGGTGGTGTTGCTCGAGCAGGACTTCACCATCGAATCGGGCGAGCTCACACCCACGCTGAAGGTGAAGCGCCGCGTGGTGGAGAAGAACTACCAGCAGCTGATCGACGCGGCGTACGCGGAAGCGGAGGCAATCACGACGACCGCGCTGTAGTCGTTCACTGCTTTCCCCCCACCCACACGCCTCCCGCCGCGGCCAGTCGCACGGCGCCGGCCGGCGCGGCCTGCTCGTCCTCCACCACCAGCCGCCGTCCCCGCAGCAGTACCCGCACACCCTCGTCGACCCACGGCGTCCGCGCCAGCTCGGCGCCGACCACCACCCCGCGGGACACGGACCGCCGCAGCGGAATCACGAGATCGGACTGGAGCAGGCTCAGGACCGGCAGCGCCTCGACGTCGGGAGGGGCGTTGACGCCGACGAAGTGGATGCCCGGCATCAGGCTCGCCAACCCCACCGCGTGACGGGTGGCGGACCCCAGTAGCACCACGAACCCTCCGGGGCCTCCGAGGTCGAGGAGCGCCTGCAGGGATTGCGGGTCCAGCCCCACCGGCGACTCGGGGGCCGGGGTGCGGCGCACCGCCCGGACCTGCCGCTCACCGGTCACGACCTCGGTGAAGTCCACGATCCCGCCGATGATCTCGAAGTCCCGCTGGCACACCGGGCAGCCCACCAGGCCGAGCATGACCATCCGCCCGTTCATTTCGCTGGTCGAGAGCACGAGATACTCCTCACGGTGCTCTTCGGGACAGCGCAGCATCTCCACCAGCTCGATGTGCATGCGGCGGTGCGCGGTGCGCGGCGGTTTGGCCCGGTGCCGGGACTAGGGCCTCGCGTCGGGTCGGAATTCGACCCAGGTCAACTTCCCGGGCGCGACTTTGACGCGTCGGTACACGCGAGTCCCGGCGATCTCCACGCCCAGAACATACTCGCCCGGCGGCACGTCGCTAATGGCGAAATGCTCGCGGTAGACCGGGTCTACGTGGTTCCTCGGCCCGTAGCTCTCGATGAACGAAAACGGCGTTTCCCGGGGCTCGGGCTTCACGAGCCCGTAGATGCGGGCTTGCTGAACCGGCTGGCCCCCTGAATCCCACACCTGCCCGGCGACCAGTCCCGTCCCCGGGAGCGGCTCGATCCACAGCTCGGGGTTCACGTTGAAGGGGGGATAGCGCACGGCGGGGTCCACGATGTACCGCACCGAGTCGGTGGGGGCGGCGTGGACCTCGAGATGCAGATGATCGTTCGTCGCACGCCCCGTATTGCCCACGAGTGAGATGGCGTCGCCGGCCTTCACGCGGTCACCGACGTTCACTAGGAGTTTCGAGTTGTGGTAGTAGACCGAGAACAAGAAAAGGCGCTGTCGGCCATCGGCCGTCAGCTGTCGGCGATGGCGTAGGGCGACCGTCAGGGCGCCTCGTTCGGCCGGAGCGGCCCACACGACTTCCCCATCGCCGATGGCGTGCACCGGTGTGCCGTCGGGGTTGTTGAACTCGACGCCCTGGTGCGGCTGGAAGTTGCCGCCCATGGTGGAGCCGAAGCGGTAGGTCTGGTCAATGTAGGGCTGGTCTTCGAGGGAGATGGGGCGGCGAAACCACGTGTGGCGAAGGGGAGTTGGACTATCACTCACCGCTGGTTCAGTCCCGCCCTGCGCTTCGAAGCGCCGACGGACCAGCTCATCTGCTTCAGGGGGCCAGTTGCGACGGACTCGCGATGAATCCTCAAGCCGAAGTGCACGGGAGCAGGCGTTAGCGCACTGAGGCTTCGGGGAGCTGCTCCACGTTCTACCGCCATCGCTCGAACGCTGGATACCATGAATCTGTGTCATCCGAATACTGCCGTCGTCCGCAACCGTGATCGCCAGCACGTACTGGTTCAGGATCCTTCCAAACACGGAGTCCTGCGTGGTTGTCACACCGGTCGAATCCGTGATCACCCGCCACGCCGCCCCGTTGTCCCAGGTGAGCTTGATCCCGTCCGCCGTCGCGACGTAGACGGTGTCGCCGCGGGTCACGATCCCGTTCGGCGCCACGTACTGCCACTCGGGGCCGAGCTCCCTGAACTCCCAGTTGCGCCACGTCTTCCCGCCGTCGGTCGAGCGACCCCAGCCGTTGCCGACCGTGCCATACCAGACTTCGCCGCGTGCTCCGAACCCGAAGGCGTGCACGAAGTCCCAGGAGATCGAGTGCGCGGCGCTGTCGTCGGAGGACCGGATGCGCTCCCACGCGCTCGCCCGGGGCTGCAGCACGAAGATCCCCTGCCCGTAGGTGCCGACCCAGATCGACGAGTCCGGCGCACGCGCGAGGGCGAGTACGTGAACACCCCAACCGCTCGAGTCCGGGAGGGGCGGAATCTGTTGGGCGGCAAGCGGTGCACCGAGCAGCAAACCGACAGCCGACAACCGACAGCCGCTGGCGCTCATGGCTGCTTTCGCACGTTCGCCTTCAGTCTGAGCTCGGTGACGATTACGCGCGCCGGCCGCGTCACCACGAATAGCACCGCCTCGGCGACATCCTCCGGGCGCATCATGTCCTTGCGCTTGGTGAACCCCGACTTCGAATCGGGGTCGATTGCATCCCACATCTCCGTATCCACCGCCCCCGGGGAGATCAGCGTCGTGCGCACACCCGTCCCCGCCACCTCGACCGCGATGACCTCGTGCAGGCCACGCACGCCGTGCTTGCTCGCGCCATAGGCCGTGCCGCCAGGATAGACGACGTGGTCGCTGGACGAGCCAATGGTGACGAGGTGTCCCCTGCCGCGCTTGACGAGCTGCGGCACGAGCGCGCGGGCCACGAGAAACGGCCCCGTGAGGTTCACGGCAATCGTCTCCGTGAACTCGGCCGGCGTCGTCTCGGCGAGCGGTTTGACGGTGAACACGCCGGCGTTGTTCACCACGATGTCGGGCACCCCGACTTCCGCGAGCACCGTGCCGATCGCGCGGTCGACGTCCGTGGGGCGGCCGACGTCGCAGCGCAGATCGGTCTGCCGGTCCGCCGAGCCGTCGCTGAGGCTGCGGGCGAGGCGCACCACGTGGGCGCCCGCGGCGCGCAGCGTGTCCGCCACCGCGAGCCCGATAC
>JBOHSO010000037.1:0-5379 GCA_050921685.1 Gemmatimonadales bacterium | reverse complement strand
GTGTTCCGCGGTCCCAACGGCGCGGCGCTCCAGCTCTCTTCCCAGCACTCCCAGGCGTGGGAGTCCTGGCTGGCGCACATCCCCGGGCTGAAGGTCGTGGCCCCCGCCACGCCGTACGATGCGAAGGGGTTGCTCAAGGCGGCGATCCGGGATCCCAACCCGGTGATCGTGCTCGAAGGCGAAATGCTCTACAACACGAAAGGGGACGTGCCGGAAGGGGAAATCCTCATCCCCATCGGTCAGGCGGACGTGAAGCGAGAGGGAAAGGACGTCACCCTCATCTGCCACTCCAAAACAGTCACCGTCACGCTGAAGGCGGCCGAGCAACTCGCCGGGCAAGGTGTCTCGGCCGAAGTCATCGACTTGCGGTCGTTGCGGCCGATGGACGAGCACGCGATCCTCGCATCCATTGCCAAGACCAACCGCGCCGTGGTGGTGGAGGAAGGGTGGCCGCACTGCGGGGTCGGCGCGCAGGTGGCGGACATCATCCAGCGTGACGCGTTCGATCAGCTGGACGCGCCGGTGCTGCGCGTGACCCAGGCCGACGTCCCGATGCCCTACAACAAGCAGCTGGAGCGCCTGGCGAAACCCTCCCCCGAGAAGGTCGTCGCCGCCGCGCGGCGGGTGCTGTACCTCGACTGACATGGCCACCAAGGTCGTCATGGAAGCGCTCTCGCCCACGATGGAGGAAGGGCGGCTGGTCAAGTGGACGAAACACGCGGGCGACCCGGTAACCACCGGTGAGACCCTGGCCGAGGTCGAGACCGACAAGGCGGTGATGGAGCTCGTCGCCCGAGCCGACGGCCAGTTACTCCGCCAGATGGTCGTCGAAGGGGCGACGGTACCGGTCGGGGAAGTGGTAGCGTTGATCGGGGCGCCGGGAGAATCCGGCGAGGTGTTGTCGACCGCTCCCGTTTCCACTCCTGCTCCCACCCCGGCACCCGTTGTCGCGGCCGCCACCGCGCCAGCAGACGCGACTCGAGTGAGAGCCTCGCCGCTCGCGCGCCGAATCGCGAGGGATCAGGGCATGGACCTCAAACTGGTCATGGGATCGGGCCCGGGAGGCCGCGTAGTGAAGAAGGACCTCGAAGGAGCCGCGGCCGTGCGACCCCTGGCGTCCCCCGCGACTGCGCCAGCCGAGCTTGTCCCCCTTCCCCCTTCCCCGTTCCCCGCCGCACTGCCGGGCGCCGCCTACGAAGACGTTCCGCTGACACAGATCCGAAAGACCATCGCCAAGCGCCTCGCCACGTCGCTCGGGCCGATCCCGCATTTCTTTCTCACGACCGAAGTCGACATGGAACGGGCGGCGGAAGCCCGCGAGGCCCTCAACCGGCAGTTGGACGCGGCAGCCAAGATCAGCTACAACGACATCCTGCTGAAAGCCACGGCGCTCGGGCTCGCCAAACACCGCGCCTGCAACGCCTGGTGGCAGGACGACCACATCCGCTACTGGAGCGAGGTGCACCTCGGGATGGCCGTGGCGGTAGAGGACGGGCTGATCACGCCCGTCATCCGGAACGCGGTGGTCAAGTCCCTCGCCGAGATCGGCGCGGAGGCGCGCGAGCTGGCCCAGCGGGCACGAGAGCGACGGCTCAAGCCCGAGGAGTACACGGGCGCGACGTTCTCGGTCTCGAACCTCGGGATGTTCGACATCGACCAGTTCACGGCGGTGATCAACCCGCCGGAAGCGGGCATTCTCGCCGTGGGGTCGATCGCGCCGAAGCCGGTGATCGTGGACGGGCAGACGGCCGTCCGCCGGCGGCTGCGCGTGACGATGAGCTGCGACCACCGGGTGATCGACGGTGCGACCGGCGCGGCGTTTCTGCAAACACTGAAACAGATGTTGGAGAATCCGCTGGCGATGCTCTTGTGAGGAGGCTTTTTGGCCAACCAATTCGACGTGATCATCCTGGGAGGCGGCCCCGCCGGCTACGTCTGCGCCATCCGCGCTTCGCAGCTGGGCCTCGCAACCGCCGTCGTCGAGAAGGAGCGACTCGGCGGCGTGTGCGTGAACATCGGCTGCATCCCGACCAAGGCCCTGCTGCATTCGGCCTACCTCGCGAACATGCTCAAGGAGGCCGCCGAGTTCGGGATCCAGGCGGATGGGGTCAAGACCGACTACGGCGTCGCCATGCAGCGCAGCCGCAAGGTGGCCGACCAGAACTCGCGCGGCGTCGAGTTCCTGATGAAGAAGCACAAGATCACGGTCATCAAGGGCGCGGGCGTCCTGCAGCCGGGTCGCAAGGTCAAGGTCGGCAGCACGGTCTACGAAGCGAAGCAGGCGATCGTGATCGCCACCGGCTCGCGCGTCAAAGGGATCCCGCAGCTCGGCCTCGAGCTCAACAAGACCACCGTGATCTCCTCCGACGAGGCGTTGTTCCTCGAGAAGACACCGGCTACTCTGGCGGTGATCGGGGCCGGTGCGGTCGGAATGGAATTCGCCGACATCTTCCACGCGTTCGGGGCGAAAGTCACCTTGATCGAGGCGCTGCCCCGGATCCTGCCACTGGAAGACCCCGAGTCGTCCGACACCCTGGCCAAGAGCTACAAGAAGCGCGGCATCGCGGTCATTGCCGGCGCCACAGTCACGAAGGCGAGCGTCGGCAAGGACAAGGTGACGCTCGATGTCGAAGCCGGCGGCGCTGTCCAGCACGTGGAGACGGCGGTCGTGCTGATGGCGGCGGGACGAGCGGTGAACACCGAGAGCATCGGGCTCAAGGAATGCGGGGTGCAGCTCACCGACCGGGGCTTCATCAAAGTGGACCAGAGTCTGCAAACGACCACCCCGGGCTATTACGCCATCGGCGACGTCGCCGGCCCGCCGATGCTCGCCCACAAGGGAAGCCGCGAGGGCATGGTCCTGGCCGAGCGGCTCGCCGGGCAGCGGCCGCATCCGATCAAGTACGACAACGTGCCCAGCGTCACGTACTGTCACCCGGAGGTCGCGAGCATCGGGCTCACCGAGGAGCAATGCAAAGAGCAGAAGCTCGACTACGTCGTCGGGAAATTCCCGTTCTCGGCCAACGGGCGGGCGCGCGGCACCGGCGAAACCGAGGGTTTCGCGAAGGTCATCCGCGACAAGCGGTACGGTGAGATCCTGGGGGCGCACATCGTGGGCAGCCACGCCTCCGAGCTGATCCACGAGCTGGCGGTGGCGCGCGAGAACGAGTACACGGTGGAGGAGGTCGACCTCGCCATTCACGCCCACCCGACGATGGCCGAGGCCGTCGCCGAAGCGGCGCTCGACTCGCTCGGCCGAGTGCTGCACATGTGAGCGAGTCCGTGAAGGACCCCGTCGCGGTCGGGCTCGGCGCGCTCGCAGCCGGAGCCGGCTTGGGAGGCGCAGGTCTCACTGTGGTGCTGATCGTCATCCGTGCGCTGCAGCGCGTCGAATTCGGGCGATACGGCGAGGGGGTAAGCGAGATCGACCCCTCGTGGGCGGTGTTGGCCGGTCTCGCACTGGCTGTCTTTTTCGGCTGGCGGCGCAGCCGCCCCCTCGACAACGGGTGGCAGCGTGGAGTGATCAGCGTGCTGTCGGTGTTTGGAGCTTTCTTCCTTGCGATCCTCGCCGCACCGGCATGGCATTTCTTCCATTTCGCGGGACTGCTGCTCCTCGCCGGGGCGAGCCTCACGCTCGGGGTGGCAGGGAGCCGTTGGGCGGTGCGGGGCACGGGGGAGGGAGTGTGAGCGGGCGACCGCTCGAGGTCATGCATGCCGGCCGAGTGCCCTACGGCACGGCGCTCGAGTGGCAGCGGCGCCTGGCGCAGGACCGGATCACCGGGCGGCTCCCGCACGACCTGCTGCTGCTGCTGGAGCATCCGCCCGTCGTGACCCTCGGCCGGACGTCGCACCAGGCCAACCTGGTTCGTCCCGATGGAATCGAGGTATTCGAAGTCGAGCGCGGCGGCGATGTCACGTTCCACGGCCCCGGGCAGCTCGTCGGGTATCCGATCCTCGACCTCACCACCCACAAGCAGGACCTGCACTGGTACCTCCGTACTCTGGAGCAAGCGCTCATCGACGCGATGGCGCTCCTCGACATCCTCGCCGAGCGGCATCCCGGCCATACCGGGGTGTGGACGCGGGGTCGCAAGATCGCGAGCATCGGCGTGCACGTGAAGCAGTGGGTGACCTGGCACGGCTTCGCGCTCAACGTCACGACCGACCTGTCGCACTTCGACCGGATCGTGCCCTGCGGGATCCAGGGGGTGGAGATGACGTCGGTGGAACGGGAAGGGGGAAGGGGAAAGGGGGAAGAGTCGCTGTGGGATCGGACGGTGGCTGCGGTGGTGACCGGCTTCGAGCACGCGTTTGACGTGACGGCGTTGCGGAGGAGCGTCGAGGCTTCGGCACATGGGTGATCGCCTTCCCCCGGGCCAGGTTCTCACGACCAAGTGGCCGGTGCTGCACTACGGCTTGGTGCCGAACGTGGATACACGGACCTGGACCTTCACGGTGGACGGCTTGGTCGAGCGCCCCTACGTCCTGACCTATGAGGAGCTGCTCGCCCTGCCGCGCAAGACGGTGCGGTGCGACATTCATTGCGTCACGACCTGGAGCCGGTTCGACAACGCGTTCGAGGGCGTCGCGGTCCAGCTGCTGCTCCAGCGTGCCGGCGTAAGCTCCGAGGCGAAGTACTGCCTCGTGTCGGCCGAGCAGGGATTCACGACCAACCTGTCGCTCATCGATCTCGACCGGCCGGACAACCTCATCGCGGTGAAACACGACGGCGAATGGCTCACGCCCGAGCACGGCGGACCCGCCCGGGTGCTCGTGCCCCATCTCTATTTCTGGAAGAGCGCCAAATGGGTGCGCGGACTCACCCTGCTCGACGAGGACGTCCCCGGATTCTGGGAGCAGAACGGATACCACATGCGCGGCGACCCGTGGACGGAAGAGCGGTACGGGGGGAGAGGGCTGACACAGCACGACATCAATCGGATGAGAAACGCGAGCAAGCAGGCCTCGTCGCGAGCCGGAATCCGCCGCTAGCGTTGCACCCGCAGGAGTTCCTCCACCTCACGAGCCGCCGCGGCTTGCACCTGACCTTCGGCGTCGAGCTCCCGCGCCAGCTCCGCAAACGTGGCATCCGGCGATGCCGCGAGCAGGGCCGCATCCGCTGAGACGCGGCTGAGCGTCGCGGTAACGTCGAGCAATCGTTGCACCATCGCGTCCCGGCCACGCTCGCAGCGCGCCAACGCGTCCAACCACGCGGCAGGTGGGTCGGCCAGGCGGTCTCGTTCCGCGTCGAATGCGTCGAGGTGCTGCTCGAGGGCGGCCAGCTCGCGCGCGGCGGCGCAGGCCGCCACGACCAGTTGGCCGATCACGCCGGCGGCCCGGGGCATCGCGCTTGCGCGACGCAGCAGGTCGATCAATAGC
>JBOHSO010000036.1:0-7485 GCA_050921685.1 Gemmatimonadales bacterium | reverse complement strand
CGATCTCCCCTTGCACCGTGAGCATCAGGTCGGCGAGCTCATCCACCACCAGGATGATGTAGGGGAGGATGCCCTCCGTGTATTCCCCGTCGAGCGGCAGCTCTTTCTGGAGTCCGGCCTGTGTCGCCAGCGTTTCGCGCGGTCCCTTGAGGCGCCGGCCCTCATCGACTTTCCGGTTGAAGTCCCCGATGTTGCGCGCCGCGTTCGCGTGGAGCAGCTTGTAGCGGCGATCCATCTCCCCTTGCGCCCACTTCAACACGATCGCGGCCTTATGGTGACCCGTGACGACCGGGAGCCGCAGGTGGGGCAAGTCGCCGTACATCGACAGCTCCACCATCTTCGGATCCACCATCAGCATTTGGAGGCGATCGGGCGGGTGCGAGTAGATCAGGCTCGTGATGAGGGTGTTGATGCACACCGATTTGCCCGAGCCGGTGGCGCCCGCGATGAGCAGGTGCGGCATCTTAGCGAGGTCGTCGTACACTTCCTGGCCCTCCAGATCGCGGCCCAACGCGACGGGAAGGATGCGACCCTGCGTGCGAAACGCCACGTTGTCGATCAGCTCGCGAATCGCCACCATGCGCGCCCGCGGGTTCGGGACCTCGATGCCCACGCGCGCCTTGCCCGGAATCGGCGCGACGATACGCAGTGAGCGGGCCTTCATGGCGAGGGCCAGGTCGTCGGCGAGGGAGGCGATGCGTCCGACCTTCACACCCGGACCAGGCTCCAGCTCGTAGCGGGTGACGACCGGTCCCACCGTGCGGTCGGCGATCGCCCCGCCCACCCGGAACGTCTCGAGCGTCTGCATCAGCCGCTGTGCCATCGCATCGATTTCGGCGGTACCCGGGTCGAGGTCGTCGGTGGACGGCGCGGCCAGCAGCTCGGGCGGGGGAATCAGCACCCCCTCCGGGATCGGCATCGGCTTGGCGGCGGGCTCAGGCCTGGGGCGCCGCGGCGGTGGGGATCGCACCGGGGCCACGGCCGACCGGCCATCCGATGGCGTCTCTGTCCGCGCTTCCGGATCCCGCTGCTCGACGGGCCCGGCGGTGGCCAGCCGTTTCGCCTTCGCGAACGGCGGCGGTCCGCCCGTCGCCTCCCGCGTGCGCAGCACGGCGAGTGGATGCCATCCGATCGTGAGAATACCGAGCGCCGAGAAGGCGAACAGGCCGACGAGGATCCCCCCAGCGGTGCCAACCGCTCCGGCCACGGCGCTCGCGATCCAGCCAGGCGCCATTCCCACCAGCCGCTGCGGGGTGCTCCACACCAGGTAATCCGCGGGGAAGGCGAGGTCCACCCGACCGGCGATGCCGATCGCGTACGGCACGAGCACGATCAGTCCCAGCACCAGCACAGCGGCGCGCACCGTGGAGAGGGATCCCAGGCGGCCGAACGCGGCCAACGCCCAGCCGATGCCGAGCACCGGAAGCAGCACCGCGCCGACGCCGAACCCCCGCCAGACAAAGGCGCCGACGCGGTCGCCGACCCCTCCGGTGAGGTGCAGCGGCAGCAGGGTCAGTCCGACGAACAGCCCGACGACGAGGGCGCCGACACCGATCAGCTCCGCCCGCGCCTTCGGTTTCATGTGATCCGGCGCTCGCTGTAGGTGGGGACGATCGTGAAGCGGTCGCCTTGGGCGCTGAAGGTCACGTCTTCACCCAGGTCGAGGGTCTGCAGCGCGCGCCCCGCCTCGCAGGCGGAGAACGCATCCAGCCAGTTCCGGTAGCGCTGGCTGAGGGCGAGGACGACGTCGGCGCTGTCGTTCAGCACCAGCTTGCGCAGGCCCTTCTTCACAGCCCTGACGAGTCGGCCCGCCACGTAGGCATCCTCCAGGGCGAACTGCTTTTCCCGGCCGGCGCAGATGATCACCAGGTCGCCGCGCTCCCGGAGCAGCTCTCCTGCTCGATCGGCCAGCGCACCGAAGTTGACGGCGGCGCCGACCAGAACGGGGTCGGCGCCCTGGGTGGCGACGAGGGCCGGCGTGCCATTGGTGGTGGCGAGGTAGACGGTCTTCCCGCCCACCTGCTCCGGCGTCATTTCGCGCGGGGAGTTGCCGAGGGTGAAGCCCGGGATCGACAGGTATTTCCGCTCGCCGGCGAGCACGAAGCCGTCGCGCTCCAAGTTGGCGGTCATCTTGACCGCTTCCTCCGAGGAGGCGGCGGGGACGACGGCGCGCGCGCCGTTCGCCAGGGCGGCCACGATCGACGTAGTCGCGCGCAGCACGTCGATGACGACGACCCCTCGGCCGGCGAGATCTCCCGCGGTGAGGCCGAGTGGGGTGAAGTACACGTCGAGCTTCATGCCGAATCTTTGAGGAGCTGAGGCTCGCGCTCGAGGAACTTGGTGTCGACTTTCCCGGCGACGAAATCGGGGTGGCGCATGACTCGACCGAGGAACGGAATCGTCGTCGTCACACCCTCAATGATAAACGAGTCGAGCGCCTGGCGCATACGGGCGATGGCCTCTTCCCGGTCGTTGCCGTGTACGATCACCTTGGCGAGCAGCGAGTCGTAGTACGGTGGCACCGTGTAGCCGTCGTAAATGTGCGTGTCGACCCGCACGCCCGGTCCGCCGGGGGGATGGTAGGCCGTGATGAGTCCTGGCGACGACTGGAAGTTGCGCGCCGGATCCTCGGCATTGACGCGACACTCCATGGCGTGCCCGCGCAGCCGGTTGCCGAACAGGATCAGCGATAGCGGCTCCCCGGCGGCGACGCGGATCTGCTCTTTCACCAGGTCGAAATTGGTGCACATCTCGGTGACCGGGTGCTCCACCTGGATGCGCGTGTTCATTTCCATAAAGTAGAACGCGCCGTCCTCGTCGAGCAGGAACTCGATCGTCCCCGCCCCGACGTAGTTGATCGATTCCGCCAGGCGGACGGCCGCCGCCCCGATCCGCTCCCGGAGCGCCTGGTCGACGACCGGGCTCGGGGCCTCTTCGACCAGCTTCTGGTGACGGCGCTGGATGGAGCAGTCCCGCTCACACAGATGCATCACTTTGCCATGCTGGTCGGCCATGATCTGGATTTCGATGTGACGCGGCCGCGCGAGGTACTTCTCGAGGTAGACCTGATCGGAGCCGAAGGCGGCGAGGGCTTCCTGACGGGCGAGACTGTAGGCCTGGGGGAACGCGTCGAGATCGCCGGCCACGCGCATCCCCTTCCCGCCGCCGCCCGCCGCCGCCTTGATGATGACCGGGAAGCCGATCGGTTCCGCGACGGCCAATGCCTCCTCGAGGCTCCCGACCGGACCCGGCGAGCCGGGCACGGTCGGCATCTTCAGCTCCTGGGCGAGCCGGCGCGCTTCGGCCTTGTCGCCCATCTGGCGGATCTGCTCCGCCGTCGGGCCGATGAACGTGATCCCGGAGGTGCGAACGATGTCGGCGAACTCGGCGTTCTCGGCGAGAAAACCATAGCCAGGGTGGATCGCGTCCGCCCCGGTGATTTCGGCCGCTGCAATGATGCGCGGGATGTTGAGGTAGCTCTCCCGCCCGGGCGGCCGCCCGATGCACACATCGTCGTCGGCGAAGCGCACGTGCAGGCACTCGCGGTCGGCTTCCGAATAGACCGCGACCGTGGCGATCCCCAGCTCTTTGCAGGCGCGAATGACCCGCAGGGCGATCTCCCCGCGGTTCGCGATCAGCACCTTCTGAAACATCAGGACGTGAGGCCGATCGATTCGACGCCGGCCGCTGCACCGGGAGCACTCAGCTTGCTCCCGGACGCGTCCACGCCCGACACCTTGAGGGCGAACTCGCTGGGGTTCGTCGCGTAGAAAATCGCGCTCTCGTAACTGATCACACCCTGCTGGTACCACTGGAACAGCGACTGATCGAAACTCTGCATCCCGTACTGGATCGAGCCTTCAGCGATGAGATCCGGAATGTTCAGCGACTTGGTCAGGTCGCGGACGTTCTCGGCCACCGCCGCCGTGTTGATCAGCACTTCGGACGCCGGCACCCGACCCTTGGCGTCCTTGCGCGGCACGAGGCGCAGCGACACCACCGCCTGCATCGCCGTCGACAGCAGATGGCGCACCTCGTCGTGCTGGTGCGGCGGGAAAAACGAAATGACGCGGTTGATGGTCTGGGTCGCGTCGGTGGTGTGCAGCGTCGAGAAGACCAAGTGCCCCGTGTCGGCTGCCTTGAGCGCCGTGTCCAGCGTCTCCATGTCGCGAATCTCGCCGATCAGGATCACGTCGGGGTCCTGGCGCAGCACGTGTCGCAGCGCGGATCCGAACGACAGCGTGTCGTTCCCCACCTCGCGCTGCGAGATGTTGGCGAAATTGTCGCGATGCAGGAACTCGATCGGGTCCTCGATCGTGATGATGTTGACCCGCCGGTTCGCGTTGACGTGGTTGATCATCGCCGCCAGGCACGTGGACTTCCCCGACCCCGTCACCCCGGTCACCAGCACCAGGCCGCGTGGCCGCAGCGCGATCTCCTCGAGCACCTGCGGCAGGTTCAGCTCCCGGCACGTCTTCACCTCGTACGGAATCGCCCGGAACGCGAATGCCACCGTGCCGCGCTGCTGGTAGACGTTGGTGCGGAATCGCCCCACTCCGGGAACGCCGATCGCGAAATCGGCTTCCTTGTGCTCGGCGAACTCCTTCACCTGGCGCGGCGTCATGATCTGCTCGGCGAGCGACTTCAGCTCCTCCGGCTTGAGCGGCTGGGTCTCCAGCGCCACCAGGTCACCGTTGACGCGGATCGTCGCGGGACGACCTACCTTCAACAGGAGGTCCGATCCGTTGCGCTGAACCATCTGCGTGATCGCCGCCTTGAAGTTGAACGGCGGCGGGTTGCCCTGCGGTGCGTCAGGCATGGGGATCCACCCGGAAAAGGACCTGTCCGAATTCCACCGGCTGCGTGTTCTCGACGCACACCTCGCGGATCACTCCCTGGACTTCGGACTCGATCTCGTTCATGATTTTCATCGCTTCGATGATGCACACCACCTGCCCGCTGGCCACTCGGCTCCCGACCTTCACATACGGCTCGGCGCCAGGCTCCGGGGCCTTGTAGAACGTCCCGACCATCGGCGACTTGATCTCCAGCAGCGGGGAGGCCACCGCCTGAGCGGGCGCCGGGGCGGCGCCGCTCGACGCCGCCGGGGCGGCGCTGCCGCCGGCCGGGAGCACCGACGCCACGATCACGGGCTGGGTACCCGGGGACGCATGCCCGGCCTTGGACACTCGCACCGAGGACCAGAAACCAAACAGCCCCCGGCGCACCTCGATCGCCCCCAGCTCCGGGGCGTCTTTCAGGATTTGGACCAGCTGGCCGATGATGTCCAGATTCATGTCTCGGGTCTGCCGCACGGAGTCCAAATAGACCACCCCGGGAAGCGATCCGTCAATCCGCGGTCGGCCTGCCCCACAGCCTCACACCACTTCCATCAGGTCGGTCGCGCCGTCCGAGAGGAGGACCGGCCCGTCGGCGGCCAGGTGGACGTCGTCCTCGATGCGCACACCCCCCTGCCCGGCGAGGTAGACGCCGGGCTCGATCGTCACCACCGCATCCACCGGCAGCGGTTCGGAGTTGGTACGCGCCAACCGCGGCGCCTCGTGCACCTCGAGACCCAGGCCATGTCCCAGCGAATGACCGAATGCGTCGCCGAACCCGCCCGCCTCGATCACGTCGCGCGCCAACGCGTCCGCCTCGCGCCCCGCCATCCCGGCGTGGATCCGCTCCCGAGCCGCCCGTTGCGCCGTGCGCACGACCTCGTACAACGCCCGCTGGCCTTCCGTCGCCGGGGCCCCCACGACCACGGTGCGAGTGATGTCGGCGCAATACCCGTCCACTTGAGCCCCAAAGTCTAGCAGCAGCCAATCCCCTCGCGCCACCGGTCGCGCGCTGGTGCGCGCGTGCGGCCACGCGGTGCGTGGCCCCGACGCGACGATCGTCGGGAACGGGTGCGCTTCGCTACCCAGCCGTCGCAGATGGCTCTCGAGGATCCCGGCAATCTCGCGCTCGGTCTGCCCTACCTGAACCGCGTGAAGGGTTGCACGCAGCCCCGCAGCGGCGAGCGCCGCAGCCGTCCGCACCGCCGCGACCTCCGCCGGGCTCTTGCGCACGCGCAGCCGTTCCACGAATTCCGGAGCCGGTCGCCAGCGCCAGGCTTTCCCGACCTGCGTCAACCGCTCAGCGTCCTTCGCCGACAGCGCGTGGGCTTCGAAGCCGATCGCCCCCAGCCCGTCCACCGTGGCGAGTTCCTGGAACAGCCGGTCCCAGACGCTGGCGCGCTCCACAACGACGCGCGCCGCACCGTCCACCTCCGACCGTGCCTGCTCCTCATACCGGAAATCGGTCACCAGCAGCGGCCGGCCCGCAGCGGCGATCAGGAACGCGGCCGATCCACTGAAACCGGTCAGGTACCGGATGTTCGGCAGCGACGTGACGAGCAGGGCGTCCAGACCCTCGGCCTCGAGCAGCCGGGCGAGGGCGGTGAGGCGATCGGGGCGTGGGTCAGCGCGCATGGTGCGCCGCGAGGTGGCGCACCAACCCTTCGAGCCCCAGCCGGTAACTGTCGGCGCCGAACCCCGTCACCAGGCCAAGGGCGAGGTCCGCCAACATCGAGCGCCTCCGCTCGGGCTCCCGGGCAAAAATGTTCGACAGGTGGATTTCGACGAAGGGCACTCGGACCGCGAGCACAGCGTCCCGCACCGCGAGACTCGTGTGGGTGAAGGCTGCCGCGTTGATGAGTGCCCCGTCGACCGTCCCGCGCAACGCTTGAATCGCCTCCACCAGCTCGCCCTCGTGGTTGGTCTGTGTCCACGCGCACTCGACCCCGAGCGAAACCGCGTGGGCGCGGGTCGCGGCTTCGATTTCCGGCAGTGTCTCGCGGCCGTACACATCCGGCTCGCGCTGGCCCTGCAAGTTCAGATTGGGGCCGTTCAGGACGGCGATACGCACTAGGCTTTGAGGCTCTTCAGCCACGCCTGGAATTGATCCAGGTCCTCTTCCTGCTCGGGCGGACGATTGCGCCCGGAGGTTCGGGGCGGTCGCGGGGCCGGCGTGGCGCCCTTGGTCGGTCCAGTCGTCGGCACGGCCGAGGAGCCGAAAAAGTCGTCGAACGAAAACCCGCCGCTGGCAGCGGGCAGCTTGCCGGAGCTGTCCGGCACCGGCTCAGGGAGAGCCGGGATCGAGCCGCGCCCGCCTTCCTCGCCGAATACCGAGTCCAGTGAGATCGCGTCGCTCGCGGGCCGCGTGGGGCTCCCCGGTCCAGGGGGGGCGGGCTGCACATCGCCCGGCGTAGGCGCCATGTCGAGGTCGATCGGCTGTTCCGGCGGGGACCCCGGCGGCGGCGGCGCCGGCGTCCCGCGCCGCGCGTTGAGGATTCCCTTCAAGAACGCGCCGGCCGATTGCCCGCTTCCCGAATGACGCGGGCGTGGCTCGGAGAGCTCGGCTACTCTGCGCTGCAGCCGGGCGTCGTGTGGCCGCTGCTCCGACAGCGCTTCGTACACCCGCAGCGCATCCTCGCGGTGACCC
>JBOHSO010000035.1:0-4407 GCA_050921685.1 Gemmatimonadales bacterium | reverse complement strand
TCGACCAGTCCTTCCTGGCCCATCAACGAGATGTACGCCCACGAGATCGGCAGGATCGCGGCGCTCCCCCACGGCGCGGACGAGACGGTACCGCACGTTTGCGGGTGACCCAACGGGACGACCGGGTGGTCCGGCAGGAAGGGTGCCAGGTGGGCGGCCACGGCGATCGGTCCCATCCCCGGGCCGCCGCCGCCGTGCGGGATGCAGAACGTCTTGTGCAGGTTGATGTGGCACACGTCGGCGCCGACGTCGCCCGGCCGGCACAGGCCCACGAGGGCGGTCATGTTGGCGCCGTCCATGTATACCTGTCCGCCGTGCTGGTGGACGATGCGGCAGATCTCCTTGATCGTCCCTTCAAACACCCCGTGCGTGGACGGATACGTGACCATCAGGACGCCGAGCGTGTCGCGGTGTTGCTCGGCCTTCGCGGTGAGATCGGTGAGGTCGATGTTGCCGCGTGCGTCCGACTGCACCACGACGACCTGGAAGCCGGCCATCACCGCGCTCGCCGGATTGGTCCCGTGGGCCGATGTGGGAATGAGGCAGACGGTCCGCTTCCCTTCGCCGCGCGCCTTGTGCCAGGCGCGAATCACGAGCAATCCCGCAAACTCGCCCTGGGAGCCGGCGTTGGGCTGGAGCGACACCCGGGCGAAGCCGGTGATCTCGGCCAACTGGTCCTCGAGCTGGCGAAACAGCATCTGGTAGCCCTGCGCCTGTGATAGCGGGGCGAATGGATGCAGCCGGTTGAACTCGCGCCAGGAGACCGGCACCATCTCGGTGGAGGCGTTGAGCTTCATGGTGCACGATCCGAGCGGGATCATCGCCGCCGTGAGCGACAGGTCCCGTGCTTCGAGCCGCTTGATGTAGCGGAGGATCTCGGTCTCGGAGCGATAGCGGTGGAACACCGGGTGCGTGAGGTAAGGCGACGCGCGCCGCAGCGCGGACGGGACGGCGACCTCGGTGCGTGCCCCCGCTTCATCCACCATGTAGGGCAGGGCTTCGTTCAGCGAGAAGACCGCGATCAGGTCGGCCAGGTCGTTCACGGTCACGGTTTCATCGAGCGCGATCACGACGCGACCGGGTGGCAGGGCGCGCAGGTTGATGCGCCGCGCCCATGCGGCGTCCAGCAGCCGGGGCAGGGCCCACGGCTCCACCTCGACGCACAGCGTGTCGAAGAAGCTCTCGTGCGCCAGGCGGTATCCCATGCGGCGCAATGCCTTCGCGAGCAGTCCCGTGAACGCATGTACCCGCTCGGCGATTCGGCGCAATCCCTTGGGGCCGTGATACACCGCGTACATCGACGCCATGACGGCGAGCAGCACCTGCGCCGTGCAGATGTTGCTGGTCGCCTTTTCGCGACGGATGTGCTGCTCGCGGGTCTGCAGGGCCATGCGGAGCGCGGGCCGTCCCGCCCGGTCCTTTGAGACGCCGATGATGCGGCCGGGGAGGTGGCGCTTGTAGGAATCGCGCGTGGCGAAGAACGCGGCGTGCGGGCCGCCGTACCCCATCGGCACGCCAAAACGCTGGCTGTTCCCGATCGCGATGTCTGCGCCCCACTCGCCGGGCGGGACGAGAAGCGTCAGCGCCAGGAGATCCGTGGCCACCGCCACGAGGGCCCCGGCGGCGTGGGCCCGGTCGCACAGGGAGCGGAAATCGCGCAGGCGCCCGTCGGTGCCCGGGTACTGGACCAGCGCGCCGATCACTCCGGATCCGAAGGCAAACGTCGACGGATCGCCGACGACGATCTCGATGCCCCGCACCTCGGCACGCGTACGCACGACCGCGATCGTCTGGGGGTGGCACTGGTCGTCGACCAGGTACACGGGATGGGGGGTCGACGGAGCCACCGCCTCCGTGACGTGCATCGCCTCGGCGGCCGCCGTGGCCTCGTCCAACAGCGACGCGTTCGCGATCTCGAGCCCGGTGAGGTCGGCCACCACGGTCTGGAAGTTGAGCAGCGCCTCGAGCCGTCCCTGGGCGATTTCCGCCTGGTACGGGGTGTACGCCGTGTACCAGCCGGGATTCTCGAGCACGTTACGCTGGATCACCTGCGGCGTGAAGCAGGCGTGGTATCCCATCCCGAGGTAGGACCGAAATGGTTGGTTCTGGTTGGCGATGCGCCGTAGTGCCTGCAGCACCTCCCGTTCGTCGCGGCCGGGGGGAAGGGCGAGCGGCCGGCGCAGCCGGATGTCCGCGGGGACCACCGCTTCGACGAAGGCGTGGAGCGAATCGTAGCCCAGAACCGCCAGCATCTCGCGCTGGTCGTCGGAGCGGGGTCCGATGTGCCGCGAGACAAACGTGTCGGGGTGAACGAGATCGTCGGAGGTCGCCATGCGTCGGGTCGGATTCGGGGCGTCAGGACAGGGAGTGCGACTGGCCCGGCTGCAGCACGACCACATCCGCCCGCGCGCCGACCAGGCGCTGGAAGTGCTGCGGGTCGGCGGCGATCAGGTCCCAGGTGTTGTAGTGCATCGGGATCACCGTGCGTGGCTGGACGAACTCCACCGCCCGTGCCGCGTCCTCGACGCCCATCGTGTAGTTGTCGCCGATCGGGACGCACATCACGTCCACCCGTCCGGCGAGCAGCTGCATTTCCAGCGTGAGCCCGGTGTCGCCGGTGTGGTACACCGTCCGGCCGCCGAGGGTGAGCACGAGGCCACAGGGGTTGGTCGTATGGGTGCCGTCATCACCGTCGACCGCGCCGCCGTGGAAGGCGGGCACGAGCTTCACGGTACCGAACGGGAACCGATGGCTGCCGCCGATGTGCATTGCATGCACGGTGGCACCGCGCTCCTCACAGAACTTGGCCAGCTCGTATGTCGCGACGATGGTGGCGCCATGCGCCCGGGCGAGGGGAACTGCATCGCCGAGGTGGTCGCCGTGGCCGTGTGAGAGGAGAATCGCGTCGAGTTTGGGAAGCCGGTCGGCGGCCACGTCGGCAGCCGGATTGCCGGTGAGGAACGGGTCGATGATCACCCGCTTGCCGTCGCCTTCGACGACGAAGCAGGCGTGGCCGTGGAACGTGAGGCTTAGCATCGCGATCGGCTTTCGGCTATCGGCGGTCGGCTTGGCACCGACCACGTCATTTACCATCAATGTGCGTCCTGTACGCCGCCGCATCGAGCAGGCCATTTACATCGGCCGGGTTCTGCAGCTTCAGCTTGATCATCCAGCCGTCCCCATACGGGTCGCGATTCACGAGGGCGGGGTCACCCTCGAGTGCGCCGTTTACTTCGGCGACCGTACCGGCGACCGGACAGTACAGCTCCGACACGGCCTTCACCGCCTCGATCGTCCCGAACACCTGCCTTTTTCCGAGCGCCGCGCCGGCCTTGGGGAGTTCCACGTACACCACGTCGCCCAGCTCTCCCTGCGCGTAGTCGGTGATGCCGATCTGCACCACGCCGACAGCGCCGGTGGGCTTCACGTACTCGTGGTCCTCGGTGTAGCGCAGCTCGTTGGGGATGGTGGCCATGCGGAAGGTCGCTCTCTCGGCAGAGTCCCTGATCGGCGGAACGGGGGGCGAAGCTTAGAGGTGGCGAAAACCCTTGTCAAGCTTGCTGTTTCGCGATCGCGCGTCGCTCCAGCTCGGCGTACACGGTGCGGGCGCGCTGCTCCAGGTCCTCAAGGGTGCCGTCATTGTCGATCACGAGGTGGCTCCGCTTGCGCTTGCGCTCGGCCCCCATCTGGGCGGCGAGCATGCGGTCCGCCTCCTCGGCCGAGAGCCCGCGCAGCGCGCGCAGTCGTGCGCGCCGGACCGCGATCGGGGCATCCACCAGCACCACCACGTCGAACTGCGCCGGATCGAGCGCCTCGAACAGCAGCGGGATGTCGCTCACGACGAGCGCGTCCCCGCGCTTCCAGGCGGCGTCGAGCAGGGCGTCGCGGCGGCGCCGCACCGCCGGATGCACCAGCGCGTTGAGCGCCGCGAGCGCGGCCTCGTCCCCCATCACTTTGGTGCGCAGCGCCGTCCGGTCGAGCGAGCCGTCCGGTAGCAGCACGTCGGCGCCGAAGCGCTTGGCGATCGCGGCCAACACCGGCGTCCCGGGGGCCTGCGCCTCGCGCACCAGCTCGTCGGCGTCGATGATCGTCGCGCCCCACCTACGGAAGAAATCCACCACCGTCGACTTGCCGGCGGCGATATTCCCGGTGAGGGCGACGTTGAGCACAGAAGTCGGCCGTCAGCGATCAGCCGTCAGCGTCCGGTTCGCTGATGGCTGACGGCTGATGGCTGATCGCTCAGAGCAGTGCCGTCTGATCCTCATCCGCCATCGGCACCTTGTGACAGTGCCGGCACCGCGCCTCGTAGCTTTCCCGCCCACCCACCATGATCGTCGGACTCTCCCAGGGAGCGGGGTTGCCGTCGAGCAGCCGCTGGTTGCGGCTCGCGGGGCCGCCGCACACCAC
>JBOHSO010000034.1:0-3090 GCA_050921685.1 Gemmatimonadales bacterium | reverse complement strand
AACCCGTGCTCGCCAACCATCGGCACGAAGTGAGCGTCACCCAACGGGGTTTGCCGCACTTCAGCGCCCTGTCGCTCGACGAGGGTGAGCGTCTGCGCGCCGCGCTCGCCCAGGGGGATCAGCAGGCGGCCACCCAGCGCCAGCTGGTCGATCAGCGGCGGCGGCACTTCGGGCCCCCCTGCCGCCACCAGGATCGCATCGTAGGGGGCATACCCGCTCCACCCCAGCGTGCCGTCGCCCAGGAGCACGGACACGTTGCGGACGTCGGCCGCCCGCAGCGCCCGCTGGGCCGTTTCGGCCAGCGCGCGCACCCGCTCCACGGAAAACACCTGGGCCACCAGCCGGCCCAGCAGCGCCGTCTGATAGCCCGACCCGGTGCCGATCTCGAGCACGCGCTCCTGACCGGTGAGCCGGAGCACCTCCAGATAGCGCGCCTGGGTGAACGGCTGCGAGATCGTCTGCCCAGCGCCGATCGGCAGCGCCCCATCCTCGTAGGCGCGATGCCGCACCGCCCCCGGCACGAACAGGTGCCGGGGGGTTTGCGCGAACGCTCGCAGCACGGCCAGATCCTGGATGCCCTGCTCGCGCAAGCGTTCCACGAGGCGCGCGCGGTAGCCGCCGAAGGCGTCCGCGCTGGCGCCTAGGTGCTGAGACTCCATCCGCGGACGACCTCGAGCAAGTCGTAGTTGGTCATATCCACGTGCAGTGGGGTGACGGAAATGTACCCTTCGTTCACCGCCCGGAAGTCCGACTCCGCACCGCCAGACCACGTCACATGCCCGCCCCCGATCCAGTAGATCTCCTTCCCCCAGGGGTCCTTCATTCTGGCGATCTCCTCATGGAACACCCGGCTGCCGAGGCTCGTCACCTTCACGCCTTTGACCTGATCGCCCGGAATGGGCGGCAGGTTGACGTTGAGGAGGGTATCGCGCGGGAATTGCTGCACCGCGATGATGCCGCTGATCAGGCGTTTCAGGTGGTGGAGGTGGCTTTCCAAATGCTCGAGGTCGAAGCTGCCATAGGAGAACGCGACGCTCGGGATTCCGGCCGCCAATCCCTCCATCGCGGCGGCCACGGTGCCCGAATAGAGCACGTCCTCACCCATGTTGGGCCCATGGTTCACGCCTGAGAAGACGACATCGGGCTTTTCCGACAGCAGGGTGTCGAGCGCGAGCAGGACGCAGTCGGTGGGGGTGCCGTCCACCTGGTAGGCCCCGTCGCTGCGCCGCGTCGCGCGGATCGGCCGGTGCAGCGTCAGCGAATGGGACGTGGCGCTCTGCTCCCGGTCGGGCGCCACGACCGTCACGTGGCCGAGGTCGCTGCAGGCATCCGCGAGCACCGACAGCCCGCGGGCGAGGATGCCGTCGTCGTTGCTGATCAGGATATTCATGGGCCTCCGAAGAGGTACCGCGCGAATACGCGGACCAGCCGCCAGCTGTCACCCCAGCCGCGGAAGTGACTGGGCACGCCGGGATAGATCGTCGGGATCTCCACCGAGAGCACGCCGTACCCGGCTCGCAGCGCCGCCAGCAAAAACGCCGCCTCGTAGTCGTAGCGGACGTACGGCGAGACGAGGGGTTGGAGTCCGATCGCCACCCGGCGCGAGAAGACCCGGAAGCCCGTCTGGGCGTCCGGCACGCGCACCGCTCCGATACGCGATGCCATCATCGCCGACAGCCAATTGGTGAACCGCCGCCCCCGCGGCATCGCAGCCGTGCGCGCCCGCGCCCCCAGCACAAGATCCGCGTCGCCGCGCAGCACCGGCGCCAGCAGCCGGGGGAGCGCCTCCGGGGGGTGCTGGCCGTCGGCATCCAGCGTGCCGATCGTCTCGGCGCCGTCGGCCAATGCCCGGGCAACGCCGGTGGCGAGCGCGGCCCCCTTCCCTCGATTGTCCGGGTGGGCGAGCACGACCGCTCCTGCCTGCGCGGCCGCCGAGGCGGTCGCGTCGGTCGACCCGTCGTCGATCACGTAGACGGTGGCGTGCGGAAGCGCCTGCCGCGCTGCGGCGACCACCGTGCCGACCGTGGCCGCCGCCTGAAACGCCGGCACGAGCACCGCCAGGCGGTTGGCCGGCTCAACGGCCGCCATGAGGCGGCGCGGCGCCGTCCAGCAGCGCGAGGATCGCTTTCAGCTCGGCGCGGAGGTCCTTGACGGTCTCGGTCGCCAGCGCCCGCCGGGCCTCGGGCTTGAGCTCGCCCGAGCGCCGATACTGCTCGATCTTCGCCCGGGCGCCCTCGATGGTGTATTTCTCGGTGTACAGCAGGTGCTTCACGAGCATGATCAGTTCGATCTCCCGCCGCTGGTACACGCGGTTTCCCGAGCGATTCTTGGCCGGATTCAAGAAGCGGAACTGGCTCTCCCAGTACCGCAGCACGTGCGGCTTGAGATCGGTGAGTTGGCAGACCTCGCCGATCGAGAAAAACTCCTGCACCGGGTGCGGGACGCTCACCGCCACTGCTCCGGACGGGGGGCCCGGTCCATGAGATCCGCAATCGCCTGGCGCGGCGCCTTGCCGCGGAACAGGATGTCGCTCACCTCGCGGGCGATCGGCAGCTCCACACCGTGATCCTCGCCGAGGGCCACCGCCGTCCGGGCGGTCGCGACACCCTCGGCCACCGTGTGGCGGGTCGCCAGGATGTCCTCGAGCCGGCGCCCCTGCCCCAGCTCGACCCCGAGCGAGCGATTGCGGGACAGCGCGCCGGTGGCGGTCAGCACCAGATCGCCGAGACCAGCGAGCCCCGCGAAGGTGAGCGGATCGGCGCCGAGGGCCAGGCCGAGGCGCGTCAGCTCGGCGAGGCCGCGCGTGATCAGCGCCGCACGCGGGTTGTAGCCCAGGCCGAGCCCTTCGGCGATCCCCGCCGCCAGCGCGATCACGTTCTTCAACGCGCCCCCCAGCTCCACCCCCACGACATCGGTGTGTGAGTAGACCCGGAACGTGCTGGTCTGGAACACCTGCTGCGCCCGGCGGGCCACGTCGTGATCCCCGGCAGCCGCCACGACGGCGGTCGGCTGACGCTGGTACACCTCCCGGGCAAACGACGGGCCCGAGAGCACCGCCACCGGCGTCCCGAGCCCGAAGATCTCGACCAG
>JBOHSO010000033.1:0-1731 GCA_050921685.1 Gemmatimonadales bacterium | reverse complement strand
GTGGACGAGCGGCTGCTGGGTGCGTTGGCCCCGGTGGTCGCGGCGTGGGAGCGAGGCGGGCATCCCCCGCCGATCGTGCTGTCCGAGGTCGAGTGGCGCGCGTCGTCGGACGCGTTCGCGATCGAGTATGAGGACATTCGGGCGGCGCACCGCGTCGTCGCCGGACGCGACCCCTGGCCCGGGGTGTCGGTGCGGCGCGAGGACGTGCAGCGGCAGCTCGAGCACGAGCTGGTCGGGAAGCTGGTGCGGCTGCGGCAGGGGTACGTCGGGGCACTGGACGAAGGACGCCGCCTGACGCAGCTCGTGGCTGCGAGCGCCGCGGGGTTCCTCACGATGCTGCGCACCACGCTGCGGCTCGCCGGCACGCCGGTGCCGGACACGCCGGCCGAGCTGGTCCTCGCGGCGGCGGCGGTGGTGGGATTCCCGGCCGCGGACCTGGCGGACGTCGTGGCCCACGTCGAGGGGCGGTCGCCGCTGGCGTTGCAAGCCCGCGACCCCCGGGCCGCCGCCTATCTCGAGGTCGTGGCCCGGACCGCCGATTACGTCAACCGATCCTAACCGATGCGGAGCGAAACGATCCATGACCAGGATGCGAGGCTGGCTCCCGTTGTTGGTGCTGATCGCGGCGGGCTGCGGCTACAACACGATCCAGACCTACGACGAGCAAGTGAGCGCGGCGCTGTCCCAGATCAAGGTCCAGCTGCAGCGCCGCGCCGACCTCATCCCGAACCTCGTCGCGACCGTGCAGGGATTTGCGACGCAGGAGCGGACCATCTTCACTGCCGTGGCCGACGCCCGCGCGCGACTCGCCGGCGCGATCCAATCCGGTGACCCGCAGCAGATGGCCGACGCGAACCAGGGCCTGAACGCCCCGCTCGGTCGGCTGCTTGCCATCGTGGAGAACTACCCCCAGCTCAAGTCCAACGAGAACTTCCGGGCGCTGCAGGACGAGCTGGCCGGAACGGAAAACCGTATCGCCGTCTCACGCCAGGACTACAACGACGCGGTGAACCGCTATAACGCGTACATCCGGCGCTTCCCGCAAGTGCTCACTGCGAAAGTGACCGGGGCGAAGGCGAGGGCGTATTTCCAGGAGACGGCGGGAGTGGATACGGTGCCAAGAGTCGAATTCGGGAGATGAAGGGGAAGCCTTGACGGTGACGCTCAGTCGACTATCGCATCCGGCATGACGTAGCGAATGGGATTCACCGGCTTGCCGCTCACCCACACCTCGTAGTGGAGGTGCGGTCCCGTGGAGAGTCCGGTCGAGCCGACCAGCGCGACGCGCTGCCCTCGCTTCACGCGAGCCCCCCGCCCGACCAGGATCTTGGAGCAGTGGGCGTACTTGGTGACGACGCCGTAGCCGTGATCGATCGTCAGGACGTTCCCGTACCCCTCGACCCACCGCACCTCGGTCACCACGCCCGCGGCCGGCGCCTCGATCTCCGCGCCCGCCGACGCCGTCACATCGATGCCCTCATGCGGGCGCGCCATGTGCAGGATTGGGTGCACCCGCTCGCGCGCGAACGCGCTCGTCAGCCATCCCTTGGTGGGCATGATGGACGGTGTGGCGGCGAAGCGCGCCTGGTGCGAGGACATGGAGTCGTAGGCCTCGTTCACCGACCGCACCAGAATGTTGGCACGGCGGATGAGCTCATCCACGTCGGTGCGCGCGGCGAGCGCCTGCGCGCCCGCCTGCCCCGATGCCGAGAGGCTGTCGCGCTCCGACCA